>RFJF01000561.1 GCA_003695455.1 Chloroflexota bacterium | reverse complement strand
GTTGTGGGTACGGTTGTGGGATTTGTGCTGGGCATTTTGGGAAGCATCATCGGCACGCCGCTGGTGGGCTGTTTTGCAGGATTGCTGGGCACGCTGGGCGGCATCCTGCTCATTGAGCGCCTGCGTTACCGCGATTGGCGCTCGGCGGCCAACGCCATTAAAGGTTTTGTGGCCGGCAACGCCGTGGGAATTTTGGCAAAAGTTACCGCCGGGGTGCTGATGTTGCTGGTGTTTATGGCGCGCGTTTACTTTTGGGGGTAAAGTACGCTACGAGCCGCCAAACGCGCGCAGCACCTGCGCCCCCGGAAAATGGTTGTGTACCCCCACCGCAAAATCTTCAAGCGATGGTTTGAGATCAAAATAGAACAGGTGCGTGTCTTTGTTGCTGTCAGACGCGCCAAAACCCTCAATGAGCGCCACCGCGCCCGGAATGTCAACCATCAAATCCACCCACTCGGCTTCGCGCCGTTCCGTATCCGGCGACAGCCAAATTTCGGTAACTACCGCATGCCGGCGCAGGTAATCAATGTGCCAGTGCGGTTTGTCCGGCGGTTGCAGGTGATGTTTGATACGCCCCAGCAGGCCGCCCGCGCCAAACGCACTGCCAATGTAGGTGTACCAGCCCGCCGGAAAATCAAACGTACCCAGCTTGCCCACGGTAATAGTTTGGTTGTCCGGCAAGTGCAGCAGCAGTACATACGTGCCGGTTGGAATTTTTGACAGCGGCATTCGTCAACCCCAAATTTGTTTCCAGGTTGGCGTCAGTTTAAACGCGTTGGCGGCGCATGTCAAACAGAGATTAGCGGAGATTTGAATGGATTGGACAATCTGGCTCATCGGTGGGGTAGTGGTGGCGGCAGCCGGGCTGTTTGCCTACTGGCAACTCATCATTGCCGAAGGCGCATATTTGGGCGCGCCGCTGGTGGCCCTGCTGTACGACTGGACCGCCGAGCGATACGATTCTATCAAAGAATTTAACCGGGATGACGAGGATTTTTGCCTGGGTTTGCCGCTGGAAGTACGTCTGTCCGGCGCGCCGGCGTCCACCATCATTGATGTGGCTGCCGGCACCGGCCGGGTGGCGCAGGTCATGTTGCGCCGACCCAACTTTGCCGGGCGGGTCATCGGCGTGGACCGCTCCTTTAAAATGCTGGCTGTGGCCCAACGCGAGGCCGCCTGCTTTGGAAACCGCGCCGCCTTTATTCAGGCCGATGCCATGGCCCTGCCCTTTGCCGGCGGCAGTGCGCCGGTGGTTACCTGTTTGGAGGCATTGGAATTTTTGCCCAACCCGGAACGTGGTCTGGCAGAACTGGCTCGCGTGCTGGCCCCTGCCGATGAAAAATCCGGTGCGATGGGCTGGCTGTTGACCACCCGGCGCATTGGATGGGAGGCAAAATTAATGCCCGGCAAAACCTGGAGCCGGGCACAAATGGAACAACTTTTGCAGAACCTGTTATTTACCCAAATTCAAATTCAGGTGTGGCAGGATATTTATGATTTGGTCTGGGCCAAAAAACAACGCCGCCGGAGTTGATTTCCGGCTGTAGATTTTACACCAAAATTACAGGGTAATCACCTGGTCGGGCGGGTTGCCGGCCAGCGCCGCGTACAAATCCGGAAAACAACCCACCGCAACGCCGTCAACCGTATTCACCGTAGATATTTCTCCCGGTTCTGTCCGGCCCTGACCGTCAGCGTCACACCATCGGGGTTCACCTTTGGCCAGGTTGCGTTCCAGCGCGCACATATCGCACATCATCAACAATATGCCCTTTTCTTTGGCAACTTTGGCCAATCTTTCGCCGACCGGGTCGCCTTTTCTCAGCACAAAGGTGTTGTCGTCAAAAAAGAACATCCCAACCACTTCTACCCCGTGTGTGCCGGCTTCCAGTTGAGGCAGAATCATTTGGGCCAGTTTGTAACTTGCTGTTCTGGGCATGGCAAAAACGTACGCAACTTTCATCACTAACATCCCCTTTCTTGATTGTGTATCTGTGTGTTGATGGATTTGAAAGCAGGCTAACTCATCGCAAATAAGCCGCCCACTGCTTGCAACCCCACAAAAATCAGCACAAACGAAACCGCCAGCCCGATAAACGCCATTCGGAATTTACCCGCGCTGCCGGCTGCCTTTTTGGCTCGCGCCGAGGCAAACTCCACGCCGCCCACGGCCAACAGCAGAATGATTGTGTGTTCGGCGGTGAAGCGCATGTTGGTCCACTTTTGCAACAGAATGTAGAGGATTACCCCCAGTAGCACCTGAACATAAATTGCCCCCCGAGACGCGAGCAGCAGGTTAGTATCAATACTGCGCCAGTTCTGTTTGCCCAGCCAGCCAATCAACATTTTGATGGCGGTTGCTACCACCAGCAAAATCACAATGAATCGCCAGCCGGAGTGCGCTTGCAGTAAAAAATAATCCATAATTCTCCCCAACGTGTGTAATTTCTCTCAAAGCCTCAGGGATTGTAGCACGGCTTGTACACCGCACAAAATTTTGAGCAAAATTTATCGCCGTTAAAAACTGGCAATCACATCTTGTAGTTTTTGTGCCAGTACTTCCAGCGAGAAATATTCCTGGGCCAGCCCGTAATTTTTGTCTGCCATTTTTTTAACTGTATCCGGGTCTTGCAGAAGTTCCTGTGTTTTTTGCACGGCGCTGTCATCCACAAAGCCGTCCAGTTCAACAAATTCAAAGCCTTTTGGTCCGATGTCTGCGTTGTAAACCGGGTAGCGATTAACCACAATCAGCCGCCCAAAGTAGACGGCTTCAAGCAGGGCGTTGCCAAACCCCTCGTAGGTGCTGGGGTAGGTAACCAGATTGGCAAAGGGGTAGGCATCCCACAGCGAGTAAATTTTGTGGCCGTTGGCCCGCGCGCGTTCTGCGCCAATCAGGTGGTCAATCAGCCGCAGGTCAACACCCATCATTCCCGCTTCACGTTTGAGCCAGCGCCAATATTCCAGCCCTTCGTCGTGCGCCCGGTGGGTGATAAATAACTGTTTGTTGGGAATTTCCAGCCGGTGGACCAGCTCAAGCGCCATCTCTATTCCCTTGCGCTGAATCACCCGGGTAGGCTGCAAAATAAAAATATCATCCGGCTCCAGCCCAATGATTTGCCGGAAATCCCGGTTGTAATCGTCAATGCCTGGCGGCGGGGTGGCAAAATCATGTACATTGGGGATGACAATAGAGTCGATGCCGCGCCGGTCCCGGAGACGTTTTTGGGCAATGCTGTTAATTGCCACGTGCCGGATGCTGGGTAATTTGGCCGGAAACGCCGTATCGAGCAAATCCAGAATGTGGTTGCTTTGAAAACGGTGCCGTTCCCAAAAAAAATCGTGGTGGTGGGCAATAGTATTGATGCCCAGTTCGGCGATGAGACCGGTCAGGGTGATGCCCAGCGGTAAATTCATGGGGATGGTCAGCGCGTTTTCTACCACAATCATATCCAGCCGGTTACCCCGAATGAAGTGGCGCAGCGGCCCCCTGATTTCATCGGCCATTTCGTAAATATCATCTACCAGTTTAAACGCGTCGGCTTGCTGCCGCCCCTGCCCAAAGGCGCGCTGGCTGAACATTACAATCGATTGGTGATCAAAATGAAGCTGGGGAATGAGTGTGCCGCCGGCGGCGTAGCCGCCCAGTTCGCCGGCGCAGTAGTACAGTTCGTGGCCCATGCGGCGCAACACAGTGGCCCACTTTTCCACCTCCAGCGAAACGCCGTCGGTGCCGTTCAGTCGGGTTGAGATGAATCCGATTCGCATAATTTTTCCTTTTTGGCAGGTGCTACAAAATTCGGCAGCGGTATATAAAACCGTGGAAAAGACAGGATTAACAGGATTTTGGTTTTTATGTCAAAAAAACCTGAGAATCCCGTAAATCCTGTCAGAAAATTACCTGAAAGTGGGGGTGTCTTTGCACTTCTTTTTTCTCCACGGTTTAATGCAGGGCTACCCAAAATTCAAACCTGATTTCAAAAATCTTATCACGAAATTCACAAATTAACGAATTTAACAGCGTGCTTCACATATCCCGGAAAACAGCTTTCAACACGTTCCACGCAGGTCGCAGAAAACAGTGCAAGTTTGACATCCAAAACGTTTTGGTTTATACTGAATTTACTCCCAAAACGTTTTGGAAAAGTGAAGCAATGGCTGCAACCTTAAAGGAAATTGCCCAGCGTGTTGGCAAGTCAGTCACAACGGTTTCTCGCGCATTAGCCGGCTACAGTGATGTGAGCGAAGCAACTCGTGCGCAGGTGCGGCAGGTGGCGCAAGAACTGGGTTACGAACCCAACATCACCGCCCGCAGGTTGCAAAAACGCCGCACAGAAACGCTGGCGATTGTGCTGCCAACGTACAGCCCCCGCTTTTCTGACCCGTTTTTTAGCGAATTTTTGGCCGGTGTGGGCAACGCCGCCGCCGCCGAGGGCTATGATTTGCTGGTCTCTACCCGGTCACCCGGCGATGAAGAAGAAAAAGCATACCGCGATTTGATCCGCAGCCGCCGGGTTGACGCCTTTATTGTGGTTCGCACCCGCCTGCACGATGCCCGAATTGAAATTTTGAAGGCCGCAAATTTTCCGTTTGCAGCCTTTGGCCGGATTGAAGGGGACAACGATTTTCTGTTTGTGGACGAAGACAGCGAACTTGGTTTGCGGCTGGTGGTGGAGCATCTGGTAAAATTGGGACATCGCCGGCTGGCCTTTTTGGCCGCCCCTCCTGACCTTATGTTTGCCCGCTACCGGCTCAAAGGTTTCACCGAGACCCTTCAGGCCAGGGGGCTGCCGGTAGACCCGGAACTGATACTCACCGGTGATCTTTCTCAGCGCCACGGTCACCAACTGGCCGGCATTCTGCTGGACCGTCCTGACCCGCCTACTGCCATTGTGGCCTGTAATGACCTGATGGCCCTGGGTGCCATGAGCGCCGTCCAGAATCGGGGGCTGAAAGTGGGGTACGATGTGAGCATCACCGGCTTTGACGATATTCCCCCGGCAGAACACGCCCATCCATCGTTAACAACCGTGCATCAGCCGGTTTATAAAATTGGTAAAATGGTTTGCCAAATGGTCATTGATGTTATCAACGGCAGGGAGATTCCCAACCCGCAAATTACGCTGGCTCCCTCGCTTGTGATCCGGCAATCAAGTGGACCTGTACAAATTTAATGCCACCGAAAGGAGGTGTTGTTGCTACCGATTCGTGTCAGATGTGAAAACCATAGTTTTGTTTCTAACATTATGAAAAAGGAGCATTTGGAGAGACAATTATGTCAAAAAAAATTTTGATGATTATGACGCTGTTGATGATTTTGGGCGCGGTTACGGCGGTGCCGGGGTACGCGCAAGACGGCCCCCAGTGTGACGATATTTACACTGTGCAGGCCGATGACTGGCTGAGTAAAATTGCCGAACGCAACTTTGGCACCATTCTGGCCTTCCCGGCCATTGTCGATGCCACCAACGCCGCGGCCAATGTGGATGAAAGTTTTACCAAAATCAAAAACCCCGATGAAATTGAAATCGGGCAGCAGTTGTGCATTCCCACCAATGAAGAAGCCGAAGCCTTTCTCAACCCCACTGCTGCCGAAGGTAAGGTGCTGGTTGAGTTCTGGACCACAGACAATGAAGAAGAGCGCGTAAAAGTATACGAAGACGTGGCCGCCCGCTACATGGAACAGAACCCCAATGTTGAAGTGCGAATTGTGCCCATTGAAGAAGCCGGCGTGTCGCAACGCATTGCGGTGTCTCGCGCGGCCAACCGTATGCCAGACATTGTGCGTATGGGGATTGAACGCGTGGCCTCGTTTGCCGCCGATGGTATCCTGGATGAGGATGCCGCCATGAACGTCATCGAAAGTATTGGCGTTGATGATTTCCGGGATGGCCCGCTGCAAATGGTCACCGACCCCGCTACCGGCAAATACGCCGCTGTACCGTACGATGGCTGGATTCAGGCCATCTGGTATCGCAAAGATTTGTTTGACCAACTTGGTTTGGCCGCCCCGGAAAGCTGGGATGCCATCAAAGCAGCCAACTGCTCGGTGGTGGGGCAGGGCAATTTCCTCTACGGTGTTACGCTTGGCACAGACCCCGGCCAAAACTACGGCCAGCAGGTCTTTGAACAGGTTGCCATCTCAAACAACGCCTGGCCGTTTGATGAAGAAGGCAACGTAACCATGAATACCCCGGAAATGATTGAGGCGCTCGATTTTTACACCAGTCTGCAAGAATGTGCCACCCCCGGCCCGCAGTACTGGCGCGGCGCCCGTGAAGCCTACGAATACGACCAGGCCGCAATGCTTTTCTACTCCACGTATATTATGGATGACCTGGTTGACGGTTCCGGTTTGGAAGGCGGCGGCAAAGCTGAACTGGCCACCGCCGATTTGGCACAGAAAACCGGCTTTGCCCCGCTAATGCAGGGCCCCAACGGCGCGGCCAGCTACGGCCAGTTGGTTACGCTGGGTATTATGCAGGGTGCAGACCCCGCCGCGCAGGATGTAGTTAAATTCTTCCTGACCGAAGGCTACCAGGATGTACTGGGACTGGCCCCGTTTGGTAAAGTGCCGGTGCTCAAGAGCGCGGTAGATGGCTGGAAATCCAGCAGCGAATACTTTGCCAACTACTCCCCGGACACGCTGGAGCAGATTGCCAACGGTTACGATACGATGCAGCGCTGGCTCTTCCGCCCGGATTACGACGCCACTGAGCGCGCCGTGATTGGTGATATTGAAGGCCGGCTGCTCATTCCGCAGGTGGTTAGCAACATTGCCCTTGAAGGCAGCATGACGCCGGAAGAGGGCGCGGCCTGGCTGCAAGAGCAGGTAGAAGCCCTGCTGGCCGAACGGCAACAGTAACGTCACAATTTGCGTGAACTAATGTGCGAACAGGAGAATGGCGGCCAACCAATTGCACCCGCCATTCTCCGTTCGCCATTCGCCATTCGCTCATTTTCCGGCCGGCTAATTCCTTGAACCGCGCCAACGTTACTGTGTGGCAACGCTGGTACGGTTGAACGATTTAGTGTGAGGGAACCTTAAATG
>RFJF01000560.1 GCA_003695455.1 Chloroflexota bacterium | reverse complement strand
CTTTTCTCCTCCTGTCATCCGGCGGTTACGATGTGGGTATAGAGTTCGGGTCACGAAGTGTGTAAAGAATACAATAGTGTCCAAAATTGAAAATGGTATTCTGAACGGAGCGCAGCGGTGTGAAGAATCTCCGGGATTGAGATGCTTCGCTCGTGGCTTGTTCAACATAACACGCGGGTGGGCTATGCCACCCTGAGGCCATAGCTGGAGGGTCTGGGAGATGCTTCGACCTCCGGTCTCAGTATGACAAGAGGGTGGGAGGATTAAGCGGCAACGGAAAACCGCTTAATGCGGCGGGCAACAATGGCCTCCACGTGTTGCGGCCAATCGTGCAGCACGTTCGGGTCAATGTCTGCCCCGGTGGGCCACACCAACGTACCCAGATCGGGTTGCTGCCAGTTTTCTGATAACCCCTCGCCATGCAGTTCGGCCCAGGTCAGGATAAGGTTTTGCTGCGTTCAGGGCATCGCACCGGACAACAACGCCGGCGACATAATGGTAAACGTAGCCCGATGTTCGCCGTAACGGGTGTGAAAGTGAGGCAGTTGATGACGGCCAAACTCATAATACATCGCAATGATGATCCCATAAAAACGCGATACTTCAGGCAAGCGCGGCCTCCAGTTAAAGTTGACGATATTCCAGCATAGCACAAGTGCGATGAGAACTATCAAACAAACTTTCCCCAATCCAACGCTTTTCCTCCCGCCGGCAGCGGTTGGATCACACCTTTCTGGCCCCGCGCCTCAAAGGCGCCCAACGCGCCCCGTTGAGGCTGGGGATTTGCTCGATGTCCTCAGCCGCGGCGATAATTCGGTGTTGGGCAATAGCTCCGCCGGGGTCTACCATTCCCCGGCGCAGACCAGTTCTGCGAACCGAATTCACACCAGTTGGCTTATTTCAATTTATGTGGAAAATTAAAATAACAACGCGCCCTGTTTTAGATTCGTGAAATAAGGAAGCCATGCATGCAAACGCCTTTGACCCCACAGCTCCCGGGCGCATGTTGCGCGCCGCTACCGGCTCCGATGTGCGGGAGGCATTCAATTATGTGCAGTCCCCGGAATACGGTCTGGAACGTACGGGACCCTACTCCAATCCAATTATGTCCGCCGGATTTGACTCGAACACCGGTTCTAAATAAACTATTGGCATCGGTGATTGTTAGCCGCGCCGATCGTGGTCGCTAATACAGCGACTTCACTCTCATTTAAGGCAACCTGGTGCAGTGCAGCCGACTCAAATCGGCTCCTCATTATTCTCTGCCCCACGTAAAGGTTGATCCAAGGCTAGTTAGTTTTGCTATGGATCAATCACTCCAAAAGGAGACTTTACGTGCGGCAGAGTTTTTTGTTTCCCCTCAAATCACAATTTTTTGGTGCGCACAGCCAGACGTGCAGCCAATTTCAATGCAGGTGATGAATGATGAATATCCATCATCTGTCACCCGATGTGTTGCGTTTATTTTATCAAACCGTCAACCCGGATTTTGATTGTCTGGCTGTCCTCAAATTAATGCGTGTGGCAAAAGTCTCAGCCGGCGCCAATACCAGTCCGGTGGTTTTGAGTGTTCCTTTATCACCGGAAACAGCCCGTCCAATCCTGCTCACACTCATTCAGCTTTGCATTAAAAACCAGCTTGTTCCACCTGCCCGCTCTGCACTACTGACAGCGCTCCGCCAGTTTGATAGAATGAGTTGAGCAATGAAAACACAAGTTAAAGGTCACGAATTATATATTTTGGTCTCTGGTACAGAAATACCCCCTCAATGTACTACCGTGGTTCTTTGCACGCCTAAACCCATGATTTTTACATACCAGCCACCGGAATATGTACCCACCCTG
>RFJF01000559.1 GCA_003695455.1 Chloroflexota bacterium | reverse complement strand
GGTTGGAAGTAACCGAAGAATCGCTCTCGGTGGATGTGATTCACGAGGTTTGCAATGGCGAGGGCCACTACCTGGGCCACCCCCAAACGCTCAAACTGATGAACAGCGAATACCACTACCCGCACACGGCCAACCGCGCCGGGCGCACCGACTGGGAACTGACCGGCGGGCTGGATATGCGCGAGCGCGCCCGGCGCACAGCGCGCCAAACGCTCAAAACCGTCTTTCCCCAAATTGTGCCGCCGGAGGTTGACCGCCAGATTCGGGCTGAATTTAACATTTTGCTGCCGCAAAATGTGATGTCGCCGGGCGGGTATCCGTAAACGGAAATCTCTGTATTTGCGCGTCATCGCTTTAAATATTAGTATCTTTGGCAGGAAAAATGAATGCCAATGAAAAATCGGGCGCTAACCGCCCGATTTTTACACCTTAACTTTTGCGGAGACCAATAGCTGTGTCAGATAATAATCGCCATCCATCCACCCCTACTGAACAAGAATCACTGGTTATTTTTATGCCGTCCGGGCGGCGCGGGCGCGTGACTCGCGGCCAGACCGTACTGGATGCCGCCCGCCGTATGGGCGTGGAAATCGAAAGCATTTGCGGCGGACGGTTGACGTGCGGCAAATGCAAAATTCGGGTAGAGGCGGGCAATTTTCCCAAACACGGCGTCGAATCCTCCCCGGACCACCTTTCGGCGGCGGGCGAAGAGGAGCGGCAGCTGCTGGAAAAAATGAACAGCACCGACTGCCGCCTCTCGTGCAACGCAGTGATTCAGGGTGATTTGGTAGTGACGGTTCCCGAAGAAAGCCGGGCGCAGAAACAAATCATTCGCAAATCGGCCACCCACCGTAATATTGACGTTGCGCCGGCCATCCGGCAGGTGTACGTTGAGGTTCCCCCGGCAGAACTGGGCAAGCATCGCGGCGACTGGGGCCGGCTGCGGGACGCGCTGGCCGAACAATGGCAGCTCACCAATTTGTCCATTGACCTGAAAGCGTTGCAGCGATTGCAGCCTGCCCTGCGCAAAGGAAAATGGGCGGTCACGGTCACGCTCTGGCACGAGCGGGAGGTAATTGGCGTGCGCCCCGGCTACGACGAGGGTACGTACGGGCTGGCGGTAGACATCGGCAGCACCACCGTGGCCGGCTACCTGTGCAACCTGCGCACCGGCGAGCTGCTTGCCACCGAATCGCTGATGAATCCGCAGGTGACCTACGGCGAGGATTTGATGAGCCGCGTTTCGTACGCTATGCTGCACACCGACGGGCTGGACAAAATGCACAAGGCTATCATTGGCACGCTGCAGCAGTTGGCCGCGCGCGCGGCCAAACAGGCCGGCATCCACACCCGCGAGATTCACGAAGCGGTAATGGTGGGCAACACCACCATGATTCACATTTTGCTGGGCATCAACCCCACTGAACTGGGCGCCGCGCCGTTTGCGCTGGCAATCCGCGAGGCAATTGATGTGAAAGCCCGCGACCTGGGGCTGCGCTTCCATCCGGGGGCGTACATTCACGTACTGCCCGCCGAGGCGGGACACGTGGGTGCGGACAACGTGGGCGTGCTGATTGCCGAAGAACCGTACCGGCAGGACAAAATTGTGCTCACCGTTGATGTGGGCACCAACGCCGAAATTGTGCTGGGTAACAAAGATTGGATGTACAGCGCCTCAAGCCCCACCGGGCCGGCATTTGAGGGGGCGCAAATTCAGTTTGGCATCCGGGCCACGCCGGGGGCCATTGAACGGGTGCGGATTGACCCGGTCACCAAAACTCCCCGCTTCCGGGTGATTGGCGAAGAACGCTGGTCGGATGAATGGCCGCTGGGGCCGGATGTGCCGCCGGAGGCGCAGCCCAACCATTTGGCGGTGGGCATTTGCGGCTCCGGAATCATCGAAGTGATTGCCGAAATGTTTCTGGCAGGGATTTTACTGCCGGATGGGCGGTTCAACCCCAATCTGAGCCACGAGCGGATTCAGGGCGAGGGACGCAGCAAGGGATACGTGCTGGCAACCGCCGACCAGACCGCCATTGACGGGCCGATTCTGGTGACGCAGGACGATGTGCGAAACATTCAACTGGCAAAAGCGGCGCTCTACACCGGGGCCAAAGTGCTGATGCTGCGGGCCGGGGTGCAGGCGGTGGACCGGATTGTGCTGGCCGGGGCGTTTGGCAGCTACATTGACCCCAAATACGCGCTGGTGCTGGGGCTGGTTCCCGATTGCGCGCTGGAACACGTCTACTCGGTGGGCAACGCCGCCGGTGACGGCGCGCGGATTGCCCTGCTCAACCGCCACAAACGGCTTGAAGCGCAGGAAATTTCGCCGTGGATTAAATACATTGAAACCGCCATTGACGACGATTTTCAGGACCAGTTTGTGGATGCCATCCATCTGCCGCACAAAAGCGATGCCTTTCCGCATCTGGACGGTATTTTGCCGGAGCCGGTGCTGCCGGCAGAAACGGTCACACCTGCACGACCGCGCCGCCGGCGGCGCAGTCGCCGGCCGGCGGCGTAGCCGATTTACGCGGCCTGCTTTTTTATCT
>RFJF01000558.1 GCA_003695455.1 Chloroflexota bacterium | reverse complement strand
GGTCAGATGCGGGCGGGGCATATCCCGGATGGCCCAGACTACCTTGTGGGGCCGGCCATCTTCGCTGCGCCAGGTAAATCCGTCCCAGCGCGGGTCCGGCGAGGAAATGATGAAGAACGAGGCCGAATTGAGATACGGATATTTGAAACATTCGGTCAGGTATTCGCGGTATTCACGGGCGTGCGATTCCTGGGAAAAGGGGATGCCGCTTTGCACGTTGGCGTTGCCTACTTCGGTTAGCTCAATAATTTTTTGGGGGAATTTTTGGTGGTAATATTTGAAGCGCAGTCCCCAAAAATCAGACAAATGATTGTGTAATTCCTGCGGCGGGGTTTGCCAGTAACAGTGAACCCCCAGCCAGTCGGCCTGTTCCACGGCGGGGCGGCACAGTTCAATCCACTCCAAATCCCGGTGAGGGATAGCCAGCCCCGGAAATCCCAGCGATGCCCACGGGCAATACTGCTTTAAAATGGCGGCAGTGCGCACAAACCAGGCGTTAAAATTGCGCGCGTCGGCGTCGGTGTCTCCCCAGCCTTCCACCCCGTCCATGTGGTTCGGTTCGTTGTGGATTTCAAATTTGGTGCAGGTGGCCTGCAACTGGCGCATGACCGGAATCATTCGCTGGGCAAACTGCTCCGGCGTGGGATGCCCGCGCCGGCTGATGCGGTCATCGTACAGCCGGGTGATGATTTCCAGGTCGGGCCGCAAATTTTTGAGCCGCCGAAAATGTTCAATCTGGGTGTGGCTCATCATTTTTACGGTTTCAATGCCGGCTTCCAGAATGACGCGGTAGTCCGGTTCGTGAAGTTGAACATCGTTCCGGCCGTGAAGCCCTACCCGACAGGTGCGCTGCATGTTGGCCTCCTGTGGCAATAAGGATAAAGGCAAAAGGATAAAGGATAAACGAGCGACTTGCAACCTGCCGCTTGCCGAATTTTCATTTCTGTTGCTGCGCCGCAAAGGTTGTCACACTCAATATTCGATTATACAACAGGGGTTGGGGCGTTGGCAATCGTTGGTAATTTATTGCCAGGACCACACCGCCAGCGAGCCGTCGCCCACCTTGCGGGGGGCTTCTTGTCCGGTGGTGTCAATGACCCAGACCGTGCCCAAAATGCCGGAGTCTTTTTTACGTTTGGTCACCACAAAATAACGGCTGTCGGGTGACCAGAATGTGAGCGACAGGTGGTACTGGTCAAAATAGGGGATGGTTTGCAGAAAATTGTTGGTGGGTGCAAAAGTGACCAGTGGTGATAGTTCGCCGGTTTCAACATTGTAAAGCCACCAGCGTAAATTTATTTCCTGCCGCAACGGCGAGGCCAACCCGGCTGCTTTGCCGGGACCGCCATCAATGGCCGCGGTTGAGCCATCTTGCGGGCGGCTCAGCGAGAGCAGCGCCAGTTTTTTGCCGTCTGGCGACCAGTAGATGGAGGCTACCGGGCGTTCCATTAATTTTTTGGGGTTTGGGTTGTTCACATCAATCAGGTAGGCTTGCCCAAACGGCGGGTTGGCTCCGGAGCCTACCTGCAAATAGGCCATCTTCTGTCCATCCGGCGAAAGAACCATGTGCGCAAAATTGCCCGGATTGGCCAACTTGACCTGCTCCAGCGTGGCGGCATCGGTTTGAAAAATGGCGTCGCGGCCAGCCTCGTCGGTGGCAATGTAGTAAAAGTATTTACCGTCTGGTGACCAAACCGGGGCCTGAAAACGCCCCGGCGATAAATTCAGCTCAACCCGGTGGGCGTCCTGCCGGTTATCCAAAATGGAAATGTGCGCCTGCTCAGACACGGCGCGGCTGCCGCCCACGTGCAGCAACATTTTATCGCTCTGCGGCGACCACACCCAGTAGAACGGTGCGCCCTCTTCCAGAATGCGGTTGCTGTTGGGGTTTTGGGTATCAACCAGCCGCATTGCCAGGCCGGACGGTTCCTGCGTTAAAAAGGTGATGGCGTGGCTGTTGGGCGCCCAATAAAGGTAAAATGGGGGTGAATTGGGCCGGCTGTAAACAACGGTGGGGTTGCCCTGGCTGGTGGGCGAGACGTACAGCACGCTGTTGTTTTTGGGGTCGCGGCCAATAAAGGCCAACTGCCGCCCGTCAGGCGACCAGGTGGGGAAACGGTAGCCTTTACCATCGGTAGTCAGACGGCGTAAATCTGTACCCTCCGGGCCAACCAGCCACAGGTTAAAATCGTTGCCCACAAAGGCAATCTGGTTTGAAAGCGGTTCGTTGGAAATGAAGGGCAGGGCCAGCGATGTTGACTCGACCCCGGCGCGAATGGTGGAAAAAGCAAAGTAAACGCCGGCTGCCAAAACCAGCCCGCCCAGCACCAAAAACAGAGCCAGCCCGGCCAACAACTTGATTAATAAACCAGGTGATGTGGCCTCTGGTGGCGGTAATTCATCCGGTTTGCTGTTACTGTGATCCGGCAGAATTTCCTGTCCATCCACGTTACGCTCCTTCGTCTGCCCGCTCGTAAAAACAGAGTACCGTACTTCCGTATTTGCGCTTATCGTACAAAACCAGGTTCTGTAATGCCAAATCCTCAAATTCTCTGGGATGGATTTGCACCACCACGGCGCCGTCTGGCAACAGCCAGGTGTCTAAATCAGTATCAATGTGCTGCATGGCTTGTGCCCACATTTGTTTGTACTGCGGCGGTGCAATGTAAATCAGGTCAAACGGTTGCAAGTCTGCCGGCGGCCGCTGCAAAAATTGAAAGGCGTCTTTCTGTTTAACGTATGCCCGGGCCGCCAAACCGGTAATCCGCAAATTTTCACCGATAGTGCGGGTAGCGGCCCGGCTTGAATCAAGAAACGTGACGTGCGCGGCCTGCCGGCTCAGCGCCTCGATGCCCACCGCGCCGGTGCCGCCAAATAAATCCAGCACACGCGCATCCACAATCCAGTTGCCCAGAATGTTAAACAACGCTTCTTTGGTGCGGTCGGTGATGGGCCGGGTGGTGTCGCCCGGTACCATTTTCAGTTTTTTGCCTTTGGCCGTACCGGCAATTACGCGCATGGAGCGAATGTGTTTACAAGTTCAATCGGTGGGTTTGAAATTCTGAATGGGTATTGTACCAGATAGCGTAGTACAAATCCAGCAAAATTTCCGTAAGGTTTGTTACCGTTTGATAAAAAAGCCCCCGGGGGCAGAACCGCCGGGGGCTGGTGTATCTGTTCCGTTAGCGCCAGCTCAGCGCCCGTTCATCCACAAAATTGTACTCAATGGCTAACTGGTCGTTGATGTCATCGGAAAACAGCGGGCGCTGGTCAGAACCGTCGGCGTTCATCACCCAGATTTCCCAGCGGCCGTTCCGGTCAGTGAGAAAGGCAATCCGCGAGCCGTCCGGCGACCATGCCGGGGCCACGTTGTTCCACGGCTGGGTTGATTGATCGGGCCGGATTCCTTCCCACAGCGGGGTTTGGGTCAACTGCACCCGGCCGCTGCCATCGGCGTTCAGGCGGAAAATGTTGGTCCCGTCCTGCCCGCGAGTGGTCACCGCAATGAAGCGCCCATCCGGTGAAAAGACCGGCGAACCATCGCCTAAAATGTTGGTCAGTTGCTGCCGGTAATCCTCGTTGTTCACGTCAATGGCCAGCAGGCCGTTGCCCGCCGCCGAGACCACCCGCCACTCCTGTTGCGGGTCCCACGCCGGACGAAAGGCGTATTGCCCGCCGTACATGTCGGTGTAGTTGCCGCTGCTCACGTCAATTACCCGCAGCCCCCAGTGGGGGTCGGGCGGAATGGTAAAGCACAGGGCAATGGGCATACCTTTGGCATTCTTTTTGAGGTAAAAATTACCGGCATTCAGCGGCGGACGTGTTCCCAGCGGTACACAATCCTTCTTTTCGTCGGTCCGGCCACCGTGCTGGTAGTTGAGCACAATTTGCCGGCCGTCGGGCGACCAATCCGGCCCTTTGGCTTTGCGCATTTCACCCAGCACAAAGCGCTCGCCGGAGCCGTCTGTGTTGGCAACCCACAGGCTGCCTGAATCGCCCTGCCAGCGGGTAAAGGCCACCTGCCGGCCATCGGGCGACAGTACCGGGTCTATGCCGGTGCTGATTTTGTGCAGCCCCGTCCCGTCGGCGTTGATGGCCATAATATCACCGCCGCTGGACGTTTGGAAGACCAGTGTGCCGGCGGGCGGCCCGGCAGAGGTGGAAATTTGCGGCCCGGCGGGGTCGGTTTGCGCCAGCGGGTCCACCGAAATTTCCGGCAGGTCATCCAGCGCGCCGCTGATGTTGTTGATGAGCCGCAGTTGAATCCAGCCGCGCGCGCCGCCGGCAGTTTCAACCAGTACCCAGTTGCGTCCGGGGTTAATGCCCAGCAGCGATACAAAATCGTTCAGGTTGACCTGCCCCACCGGGTCAAAAAAGATGCCGGGGCCGGCCAGCAGCGGCAGATTATTGCTGGAAACCAGCGCGGTCATCACCGGCTGGGCGTTTTCTGTAAATCCGTTGGTAATTGTCAGCGAAGCTGCCGGAACCCAGCCCATTTTGCCGTTGGGCCGGCGGATGAGTAACCAATCGCCGCCGGGGTTTTGGGCCATCACGGTCACGGTTTCATCCACCGTGGCGGTTGAAAGAGGAGCAACGTCAT
>RFJF01000557.1 GCA_003695455.1 Chloroflexota bacterium | reverse complement strand
TGAATAACATGTTCGATGTCTGACGCCTCAACGCCGTAGTGCGTTACCGCGCGGATGGGGTACGGCCCGTCGCCCACGGTGATGCCGCGTTCCGCCATAAACGGGCCAAACTTGCCTACCAGCGCCTCATCCAGCGAGAAGAACACCATGTTGGTCTGCACGGTTTCAAGATTGACCGCAAACCCCGGAATACCGGCCAGCCCTTCGGCCAGCCGGCGAGCGTTAGCGTGGTCATCGGCCAGCCGGTCCACCATTTCTGTGAGGGCCACAATGCCGGCGGCGGCAATCACCCCGGCCTGCCGCATTCCGCCGCCCACCATTTTCCGCCAGCGCCGGGCGGTGGCAATAAAATCTGCCGGGCCGCACAGCACCGAACCGACCGGCGCAGCCAGCCCTTTGGACAGGCACACGGACACGGTATCAAAATGACGGGCAATCTCCTGCACATCAACCTGCTGCTGCACTGCGGCGTTGAAAATTCGCGCGCCGTCCAAATGGAGCGACAGGCCCCGGTTGCGGGCCAGCGTGTTTGCCTGCGCCAGATAATCCAGCGGCAGAACTTTGCCGCCCTGCGTGTTTTCAAGGCAGAGCAGGCGCGTTTGGGCAAAATGGTAATCATCCGGTTTGATGGCCGCTTCTACTTTTTGCAGGTTGAGCGTGCCGTCCGGCTCAAAATCCAGCGGCTGAGGCTGGATACTGCCCAGCACCGCCGCGCCGCCGGCTTCGTAGCGGTAGGTGTGGGCAGTTTGGCCCACAATGTACTCTTCGCCGCGCTGGCAGTGGCTCATTATGGCCAGCAGGTTGCTTTGCGTGCCGCTGGTCACGTACAGCGCGGCCTCTTTGCCCAGCCGTTCGGCGGCCAGCGATTCCAGCCGGTTCACGGTGGGGTCTTCGCCGTACACGTCGTCGCCCAGTTCGGCGGCAGCCATTGCCCGGCGCATGGCCGGGCTGGGCAGGGTGACGGTATCGCTGCGCAAATCAATGGGGTTCATCGGCGCGTCAATCCCTGAAATCTTCACGCGGCGGGCTGAACACATCCACCACCACCGATTCTTCCAGCGCGGTGGCTACGTGCAGCGCATCGGAGGGGATGAGCACAGCTTCGCCCGGCCCCATCACCTTCGATTGCCCGGCCACGGTGAACTCAACTTTGCCGGACACCACGTGGCTAATCTGCTCGTGGGGGTGCTTGTGTTCCGGCACTACCACGCCTTTTTCCAGCGCCACCTGCACCGACATCAACTTGTCGCCGCCCAACACCCGCCGCCGGATGCCCGGCAGCATGTCTACCTGGGGCATATCTGCCCATTTTACATACGTTACATCGCTCATTGATTGCTCCTCTTTGAAAAACAGGATTCAGGAGTCGGGAGTCAGGAATTAGGGGTGAGTCTCAGGCGTGTCACCTGAGCAAAGCGAAGGGTCTCCCGACCGGTAAAATGTTAACCCGGACAAGTGTTTCCTGCCGCATTATGAATTTTGCAGAATACTCCTCAAATTAGCGGTTGACAAATTGCCGCCGCTCAAAACCAACACCACTTTTTTGCCCGCCAGCCGATCTTTGAGTTGCAGCGCCGCCGCCAGCGAGACCGCGCCCGCGCCTTCGGCCAGATTGTGGGTGTGTTCCAGATGCAGCCGGATGGCCTGTTTGATGTCAGAGTCATCCACCAGCACAAAATCATCCAGATAGTGACGCATGATGCGCTGGGTGTTGGCAAACGGCACACGGGTTGCCACGCCCTCGGCAAAGGTGCGCATTTCTGCCGAAACCAGTTGCCCCGATTGCCAACTGCGCTGCATGGCCGGCGCCTGCGCCGATTGCGCGGCGATGACCTGAATGTTGGGGTTGATGCTTTTGGCGGCGATGCTGGTACCGCACGCGCCGCTGCCCGCGCCCACCGGCACAATAATCACCTCTACGTCCGGCAGTTCTTCCACAATTTCCAGCCCGTACGTGCCCACCCCGGCGATGAGCAGTTCTTCTGTGGGACCAACAAAGCGACCGCCGTGTTCTTCGGCTTCGGCGGCAATCCACTCGCGGGCGGTGTCAAAATCTGCGCCGTGGAAAATCACCTCCGCGCCCAGCCCGCGCATGGCGGCCACTTTGCCGGGGTTGGCCCCCTCCGGCACGGCGATGGTGGCCCGGATGCCGCTGACTTTGGCAGCGTAGGCCACGCTCTGCCCGTGGTTGCCGGTGGAGGCGGTGAACAGCCCGCCGCGCCGTTCTTCGGGGGTGAGATGGGCGGCCAAATTCAGCCCGCCGCGCACTTTGAACGCGCCGGTGGGCTGGTGGTTTTCATGTTTGACCCACACCTCCGCGCCGATGAGTTGGCTCAATCCGGCGTAGGGAAAGAGCGGCGTCGGTTTGAGATGGCGGTACACGTGGGGCCGCGCCGCCAGAATATTGTGCAGGGTGGGCATGGGTTGGTTAGTCATATTTTTCTCCTCGTATAAAATAAGGGTAAAGGTGAAGGGATAAAGGATAAAAACAGGATTCTCTGAAACCAGGCGATTCAGCGATTCAGCGAGTCAGCGAATGGCGAGTCAGCGAATGGCGAATGGCAGACTGCGCCTTTTCTCCCCACCACCCCAGCTCCCGACCTTTCTTTGCCACCTGTGGAATTTTCATTCATCGCTGCCGTGTCGCAGGCTGGGGTGGTCTCCCTACTCCCTACTTCCTACTCCTGTTCTTCTGCCACAGCATCAGCGAGACACCGGCCAGCATCAGCAGGCCGCCCAAAAATTGCTGCGCCGAAATCACCGTGCCAAACAACAACAGGCCGTACAGTGCCACAAACAACGGCTGGGTGGAACGGATGACCGCGCCTTTGCCCAAATCCAGCGTGTGCAGACCTTTGTAAAACAGCACGTAGCTGAGAAACGGGCCAAAAAACGCCCCGCCGATAATCCACAGTCCGGCAGCCAATCCGGGCCGGGTCACTTCGCCAAAGGCCAGCGCCACCGCGCCAATCATCAGCGTCATCAGCACGGTGCGGATGGTGCTCAACAGCAGCGGCGGCACGGCGGTCACGTGCCGCTTGGCTATGAGCGAACTCAGCGACAGAAAAAAGTTGGACACCAGCGTGATGGCCAGCATCAACCCCACCACCCGGCCGCCCTTGAACGTCATCACCCCGGCCCCGGCCACGGCCAGCGCCGCGCCGGCCCACTGATAGCCCAGCATCCGTTCGCCCAGCAACAGCGCGCCCAGCAGAACGCTGTACACCGTTTCGCTGCGGCTGAAAAAGGCCGCCAGCGTGGGGTCGCCCAGGTTGATGGCGCTGAACAGCAGCAGGTTTGCCAGCCCGTTGAACAGCCCCATCCACAGCAGAGGCCGGGCCAGCCGCAGCAACCCCGGCGGAAAATTCAGGCCGTTCCGCAACACGTACGCGCCCGCGCCCCAGCCCGACGCCGCCGCAAACCACAACGGGCTGAACGCCAGCGGCGACATCTCTTGCATGGCCTGCTTGCTGGCAATAAACGTGACAGAAATACAGGCCGCCGAACCAAACGTGTACAGCACGCCCTTCAGCGTGGCGGCATCCAGATTGAGCAGGCCGCGCCGCGCGTTTGGCCCGGTTTCCAGCCTGCTCAAAGCTGGGCAGACCCGCGCCGGTCAACATCGCTGCCCAGCGCGATGGCCGCGTACCCGGCCACAAATTCGGCGGAAAATCCCACCTCGCGCCACATTTGTACCATCCGCGCCCGCGATTCTGCCGTGACGGCGGCGTCTGTGGCGGCGTGAGTCTGCCAGTCGGCCTGAACCCCGCCGCCGTCATTCAGCGAGATACGCAGCGTGCGGAACGCGCACGGGTAAATGACCAGCGCCGGGCAGGCCAGATGCAGCCGCCGCCCCAGCCAATCGGCGCGGGTAACGTGGTGGTGACCGGTCAGCACCAGTTTGACCTGCGGATGCGCATCCAGCAGGTGCAGCACGTCCGGGCCGTTGGTCAGCACAAAACGCGTCCAGCCCGGTTCGTCGTCAATGGGGGCCAGCTTGTGCAGCGGGTGATGCACCGCCAGCAGCACCGTTTTGTGGGCGCAGCGGGCCAGTTCGGCCTCCAGCCAGGCCAGTTGCGGCGCGTCAATTTCGCCGCGCCAGTCGCCGTCAATAATTGAATCCAGCCCGATGAGCTGCACCTGCGGGTGAACTTCAACGGACCAGTAGCCGGCCTGCGCCGATTCCCGGGCGGGGCGGGCGGCAAATTGCGGGTTGAAGCGGCGGGCAAAATCACGGCGGGTCAGCCCCTCCGGCTGGTCGGCGTCGCGGCGGTCGTGGTTGCCGGGGATGATGTAGCGGGGTTTGTTCAAGGCCGAAATGGCCTGCTCAAACTGTTCCAACTCCCAGTGGCTGGCGGTGTCAAACAAGTCACCGCTAATCAGCACAAAGTCGAGGTCAGCCATGCCGTTGAGCGCGGCCACTGCGGTTCGCAGAAAATCGGCGGCGCGGCCGGAAAGCATATCGTACCGGTCCCCCAGCGAAGAGATGTGAATATCGCTGAGTTGGGCAAAGTGGATGGTTTGGTTAGTTGTCATTTGTCGTTTGTCATTGGTCACTGGTAATTTGCCATTCGCAGATTCTACAGAATTTGCAGCGCCGGCTGTTTTTCATCCGGGCGGCGTGCGCCGGAATGTTTGTTCAGCAGTTCGTGCCAGGCTTTGCCCAGCCGCCGGATGCCCTCGGCGATGTCCGGCGGTGGATTGGCGGCAAAATTGAGCCGCATGGCGTGGCTGAACGCGCCCCCGGCAGAAAAGACAGAACCGATGGCAAAGGCCACGTTGTAATTGATGGCGGTCAGGTACAGTTCGGTGGCGGTGGGGCCGGTGTGCGGCATGTCTACCCACAGGTAGATGCCGCCGTCCGGCGATTGCCAGCGCGCCTCGGCGGGAAAATAGCG
>RFJF01000556.1 GCA_003695455.1 Chloroflexota bacterium | reverse complement strand
GGGCTGAACAGCAGTTTGTACAAACCCAGCGGAATGTTGGCCGAAAAGAGCGTCAGATCGTAGCCGGTTTGCAGGGGGTTGCCGGAGCGAAGGGCGTTGTAGGCCAGCAGAATTGCGCCGGGAATGAGCAGCGCGGCGACAAAAGCCACCGCCGCCGGGTGAAACAGCACAGACAGCGCCGCAACCAGCAGCGAACGGTTCGGCGGCACGCGAAGGCGCTCGTTGGCAACCCACAGCAGGTACAGGCCAAATACCGGCAGCAGAAACAGGTTGTTGGCGCGGGCCAGCACGGCAAATCCCGCCGCCAGCCCGGCGATGACCACGTGACGCAGCCCGCCTTCCTGCCGGTAGGCAAACAGCATGTAGGCCGCCAGCAGCAGCAAAAACGCAGCCAGCGGCTCGCTGAACAGATATTTGGCGTACACCGCGCCGATGGTCGCCAGCCCAAAAATCAGCGCCGCGCCCACGCTGACCCGCGCCGGATACCCCATTCGCCAGGCAAACATAAACAGCAGCAGTCCGGTGAGCGCCGTGAGCAGCGCATTCAACAGCGATACCGTTTGCAGCACGCCAATCGCCGGAACGAGCAGCGCCAGCGCCGCCAGCGGAATTTGCGCCAGCGAGAGGGCCAGCCCCTTTTTGGAATAGACGTGGCCGTCGGGGCCAAAAAAACCCTGCGCTTCGGCCTGGGTGGTGGTCCACTGGGTCCAGGCAATCTGGTCGGTGTTGGCGCGGCCAAACTTGACCAGGCTTTCGGTCACGGCAAACATAGAAACTTCATCCACCGAATGAAAGCCGCCCCGGTACACCAGCAGGTACACGGCAAACAACAGCAGCCCCACGCTCAGGGCCAGCGCCCGCCGGGCGCGAATATCGGCGGTGTGTTTTGCGGCGGATTGCGGATTTGCGTTCATTAACCGCTGATTATATCAAAGGCGTGCAGAAATCACCAGTTGGCCTGTGTTCGGTTTGGCCCGGTTTTGCCAAATGTTGGGGGGCCGTGTATCATTCAATGCTTGATTTTATTTTAGAATCGAGGGGAAAAATTGACCGAAAACAGTGAGCAAACCCCGGTCTTCCTTTCAATTGTTATTCCGGCTTTCAACGAAGAATCCCGCCTGCCGCACACGCTGCCGGATGTGTTGAACTTTGTTCAGCAGCAGGAATATCCGGCAGAAGTGCTGGTGGTTGATGATGGCAGCACAGACAGCACGCCAGATATCCTGCGCCAATTTGCGGCCGAACACCCCTGCATTCGCCTGATTGAGCCGGGACACGGCGGCAAAGGTCACGCCGTAAAACACGGAATGCTGGCCGCGCGGGGCGAGTACATATTTTTTGCCGACGCCGATTGGGCCATGCCCGTAACCGAACTGCCTAAATTTTTGCCGCCCCGGCAAAACGGCTACCATGTTGCCATTGGTTCCCGCGAAGGCGAAGGCGCAGTGCGCTACAACGAACCGGGCTACCGCCACCTGATGGGACGTGTGTTCAATTTCCTGGTCAAGGTGCTGGCCGTGCCCGGTTTTGAAGATACGCAGTGCGGCTTTAAATGTTTCCACCGTTCGGTGGTGCAGGATTTGTTTACAAACCAGACCATTGACGGCTTTGGGTTTGACGTGGAAGTGCTGTACATTGCCCGCAAACGCGGTTACAAAATTGTTGAAGTCCCCATTGACTGGTACGCTCAGCCTGAGAGCAAGGTTCACCCCGTGCGCGATACCATCATGATGTTCAAGGATATTTTTGATGTGCGGCGCAATGACCGTCACGGTTTGTATGATTTGAAAGAAAAAACACATAATTGAGGACAAACAGCCCATGACCGAAAAAATTCTGGTTTGCACGGCCTGGCCCTACGCCAACGGCGATTTGCACATTGGGCATTTGGCCGGCGCCTACCTGCCGCCCGATATTTTTGCCCGCTACCACCGCCTGCGGGGCAACAATGTGTTGATGGTGTCCGGTTCTGATTCGCACGGCACACCCATCACCCTCAAAGCCGACGCCGAGGGCGTCTCGCCGGTGGAGGTGTTTGAACGGTATCACCTCCGTTTTCTGCAAACATTTCAGGACATTGGCGTTACTTACAACCTGTTTACCCACACCGATACCGAAAATCACGCTAAAGTAGCGCAGGATATTTTTGCCGCCTGCCTTGAAAACGGTTTTATTTACAACCACACCGAGCAGCAATTCTACTCTGAAACCGAGGGACGTTTTCTGCCCGACCGCTACATTGAAGGCACCTGCCCCAAATGTGGCTTTGACGGCGCGCGCGGTGACCAGTGCGACAACTGCAAAAGCCTGCTGGACCCCACCGACCTGATTAATCCCCGCAGCAAAAATGATGGCTCCACGCCTGTTCTGCGCGAAACCGAACATTTCTACCTGGATTTGCAAAAGCTCAACGAAGACGTGCTCGATTATTTGAGTACGGGCAAAGAACACTGGCGGCCCAATGTTATCAATTTTAGCCTGCAATACGCCAAAGACGGGCTGAAAGGCCGGGCCATTACCCGCGATATTGAGTGGGGAATTCCGTTGCCGCTCAGCGGCTATGAAGACAAGCGGCTGTACGTCTGGTTTGAGGCGGTCATCGGGTACTTTAGCGCCAGCGTGGAATACGCGGCCAACGTGGGCCAGCCGGAACTGTGGAAGGAGTGGTGGTACGACCCTGCCGCCAAAACCTACTACTTCATCGGCAAAGACAACATCCCGTTCCACACCGTTATCTGGCCCGCAGAGTTGATGGCTACCGGACGCCGGTTGTACGAAACAGACCCCAACAAGCAACTCAACCTGCCCTACGATGTGCCGGCCAACGAATACCTGAATATGGAAGGCGAAAAGCTGAGTACCAGCCGCAACTGGGCCATTTGGGCCCCGGACCTGCTGGAACGGTACGACCCCGACCCCATTCGCTTTTATCTGAACGCCATTGCCCCGGAAAGCCGCGACACCGATTTTACCTTTGAAGGCTTCATCCGCCGCAACAATGACGAACTGGTAGCCACGTGGGGCAATCTTGTCAACCGCGTGCTGGGCTTTGCCTACAAACGGTACAACGGCAAAGTCCCTGAAATTGGTCCCGCCGGCCTGGATGACGCCGACCGGCAAATCATTGCCGAAGTGGAGGCCGGGTTCCAATCCGTGGGCGACTTGCTGGCGGCAGTCAAGCTGAAGGCCGCGCAGGAAGAAGCCATGCGGCTGGCCAAAGCCGCCAACGTGTACCTGGACGGCAAAGCACCGTGGAAGGCCATCAAAGACGACCCGGTTGCGGCGGGCACGTCGGTGTATGTGGCGTTGCGGGTAATTGACAACCTGAAAATCCTGTTTGCCCCGTTTTTGCCGCACACCTGCCAAAAATTGCACGAATACCTGGGCTACGACGGCCAACTCTTTGGCCGGCAATACGTTGAAGAGTTCACCGAAACCGAACGTGTTCACAAAGCCCTGTGTTACGATGGCAGTTTGGCCGTGGGCCGGTGGGAAGCCAGCCAATTGCAGCCCGGCCAATCGCTGCGCAAACCCGCGCCGTTGTTTAAAAAACTGGAACCTGAACTTGCCGCGCAGGAAATTGCCCGGTTGACGCAGGGATAAGAGGCGCTTCTCAGTCAAAATCTGTACTTTGTGCAGGGAAATTACGTACAACCGGGAGTAAGGAGCAGGGATTAAGAAGTAACGGCCTATTCCCTACTCCTTACTCCTTACTCCTTACTCCTTACTCCTTACTCCCTACTCCCTGCTTCATTCCGGCTTGTCCGGGTT
>RFJF01000555.1 GCA_003695455.1 Chloroflexota bacterium | reverse complement strand
GGAAGATTTCTAATCTCTAATTTGTTTCTGCTTTCTTTTCAGATTTGGTTTCGGGCTTATTTGAGTCTGTGTCTTTTTTGCCAGGCTTTTCTGCCCTGGCGCTTTTGCCGGTTCCGTTGATGCCGTTCTTGCTCGATTTGCTGTCGTTGATGTAAAAACCGCTGCCTTTAAACACAATGGCCGGCGCAGATAACAAACGGCGCGTTTCGGGGTGGCCGTTTGGGCAAGCGGCGATGGGTTCTTCACTAAAACTTTGGCGTTTTTCAAATGTAGTTCCACAGGTTAGGCATTCGTATTCGTAAATTGGCATAATCTGTCTCCGCAGGCTTGCAGGGGTTATTTTTACAACCGGGGATTATACACCAGTTCTGTTAGAATTGCATAAGAACTGCACCTGATTTTTTCCATCCATTATTTTTGAGTCTGAATTCGTGCTGTGATTTTTTTGAGTACCGCCGCCAGCACGTCGTCCAGCGTGCCGTCAACCAGCGCTCCCGCCGCCGATGGGTGACCTCCCCCGCCGTACGCCTGTGCCACATCATTAACGGCTACGCTGCCATCACTGCGCAAACTGATTTTCACCCGCCCGCCGCTGGCTTCCATACAAAACAGCGTAACGCGAACCCCGCCAATTTGCTGGCCCAAACTGGCAAAGCCGTCCAGTTCTGATGTTTTTACGCCGTAATTGTTGAGCGTTTGTTTTGTGAGCGTGTAATAGGCAATTTGGCCCCGGGCCGCCGTTTTAATAGAGGCCAGCACGTGTCCGCGCAACCTAACAGCACCCAGCGAGTTTTGTTCGTAGATTTGGCTGTAAATGTACAGCGGGTCTGCGCCGGCGGCCAGCAATTGGGCGGCAATCTGGTGGGTGCGCGGGCTGGTTTTGGGGAACCGAAAACTCCCTGTATCGGTAACAATGGCCGCGTAGAGCGCCTGCGCCATCTGCGGCGAAACCACGCCGCCCATCGTTTGCACCAAATCAAAAATCAACTCGGCAGTTGCCGATGCCTGCGTATCAACCACAGCCAGATTTACAAAATCTGTTGGGTCAGGGTGGTGGTCAATGCAGAGTTTTACACCCCCGGCTTTTTCCAGCGCCGAACCCACCGGCCCCAGCCGGCTCCACCCGCCCGATGCATCCAGTACCACAATCACTTCGGCATTTTTTATCAGCCGGGTGTGTTTTTTGGCAGAAAACCGGTTGATGTGGTTTTGTGGGTCCAAAAACCGAAACGCGACCGGGGTGGGGTCAGAATTAATGATGGTAACTTGCTTGTTCCGGGTGCGCAACAGTTCGGCCAGCGCCAGTTCAGAACCCAGCGCATCGCAATCGGGGTTAACGTGTGCGGTGATGATGAAATGGGTGTGGTTTTCAAGAATGGGAAGAATGTTTGTCCACAAATTGGAAGCCTTTGAGTTGGGTAGTATTGGCCGGCGTTGCTGTTGGCCGTTCAGTGAATTTATGCGTGCAGCGCCCGTGAAACCTGGGTGGCCCAGTGAACAAGCTGCTCATCGCGATTGCAATCTGCAGCAAGCTGCAAACCCAGCGGCAGCCCGTTGGTGCCGGTTCCGGCAGGAATGGTGATGACCGGTACACCGGCGTATGTCCACGGCAAATTCATTACCGGGTCACCGGTGGAGTCAAGGCCCTTTGGTGCGGTGCCCAGCGCCGGCGGCGAAATCCAGACCGATATATTGTGCCGTATCATCATTTCGCGGAGTTCGCCGCGCAACCACTCTCGTTCTGACTGGTACACCTTGATGGACTCCGGTGCAACCTGATGCCCGCGCTCAATCAGGGCGGCAGTTTTGGGGTGGTACAGGTTTTTATATTTTTCAAACCACTCCCGGTGTACCTGCGCTATTTCGCCGGCCATCAATTCGTTGTGCCACACAACCACCTCATCAAAACCGGCCATCACTTCAACCGTTACCAGTTCAAACCCGGCTGCTGCCAATTTTTCCTGCACCATTTGAAAATGGGCTTTGCCTTCGGGGGTGGTTTTTTCCAGATAGGGGCCGGCAGGAACGCCCAGCACAGGCTTTTGGGTGGGGGGCGGAATGTTTGCCCAATCTTTGCACAACACGCTTGCTGCCAGCGCCAGCCCTTCAAGGTCCTGAGTGAAGAAGCCCACGTGATCCAGCGAGGGCGACAGGGGGATGACTCCTTCAATGGAGATGCGTTTGGCGGTGGGTTTGTAGCCCACCGTACCGCAAAATGCCGCCGGCCTGATGACAGAACCAATGGTTTGCGTACCCAACGCCAACGGCGCAATGCCTGCGGCTACGGCTGCTGCGCTGCCGCTGCTGGAGCCGCCCGGGGTGTGTTCAATATTATGCGGGTTGCGGGTGGGGCCAGGCTCAAAATATGCAAATTCTGTGGTGACGGTTTTGCCCAGAATAAGTGCCCCGGCCTGTTTGAGTTGGCTCACGCTTTTTGCCTGCGGCCCGGTTAGTT
>RFJF01000554.1 GCA_003695455.1 Chloroflexota bacterium | reverse complement strand
TGGGCAGTGTATATTACAACGGCGCAAATTACGGCCTGCCCCTGATGACACTGGCTTTTGGACGAGAAAGCCTGAGCGTGATGGCGATTGTGTTGATGGTGCAGAATCTTACCGGCTTCACGCTGGGTATCTGGTTGATTGGAACCGAACAGCAAAGCTGGAAAGGCATGGTGAAAGGTTTTTTGGGGGTGCCTTCGGTGTACGCCATTGTTGCCGCCCTGGTGCTGAACGCTTTTCACGTTCACCTGCCAACACCAATTCAGACCCCGGTGCAATATCTGGCCGATGCGTTAATTCCGATGGCGTTGTTGATGCTGGGCGTTCAGATTTCGCGGAGCCGGGTGGCGGACCACGCCAAAAATATTCTGGCGGTCAGTTTTACACGGCTCATTTTATCGCCCTTGCTGGCAATGGGGTTAGCTGCCATATGGGTGGTATTCATATCGGCCCAAATATTGCCCATTGTGCCCATTCTGGTGACCATTGCCGGCGCGCCGGTTGCCGTTACGGTGTATGCCTTTTCCATTGAATATCAGCGCAATCCCAATCTGGCCTCGCAAATGATTTTGTGGTCTACGTTGGGCAGCGCCTTTACAATGACCGTTTGGTTGATGATATTCCGTTAAATTGCCAAAACCCGGCAGATGTAGAATAATGGGCGGGTTGTAATTTTTGCAGAGGTGAAGTGAATGACTATTCCCGGTGTGGTTTTTCAGCCAGATGTTTACCGGGGGATGCAGCGCGGCATCAATCAATTGGTGGATGCCATTGGCCCAACGCTCGGCCCCCGGCCCAGAATTGTGGCTATTGAGCGCATTGCCCAGCGCGGAAAATCCCCCGAACTGCTGGACAGCGGCGGGTTGATTGCCCGGCGGATTGTTGAACTGCCCGGTCGCACAACCGATGTTGGTGCCATGTTTTTACGCCACGTTTTGTGGCAGGTTCACCAAACCGTGGGAGACGGCACCGCAACCACCGCCGTTCTGTTCCAGAAAATTTTTAATGAAGGTGTGCGGTATGTAACCGCCGGCGGCAACGCCATGGTTTTGCGCCGCCATCTGGAAACCGGGTTGCAGGTAATTCTGGATGAACTGGACCGCATGGCAATTTCGCTGTCCGGGGCGGAGAAATTGGCGCAAATGGCCGAATCTGTGTGTTACGATGCGCCTATGGCGGCTACGCTCGGTGAGATTTTTGACCTGATTGGCGAACACGGGCGGCTGGAAATCCGTGACGGGCGCAGCCGTGAGGTTGAGCGCGAATTTGTGGACGGCTCTTACTGGGAGAGCGGCGCGCTGGACAAAAAAGCCATCAGCCAGAATGTTGACCTCACCGTCCGCATGGTGATGCCGTTTATTTTTATCAGCGATTTACCGCTGGATGCTCCGCAGAAAATTTTAGATGACCTGACCACGGCCAAAAAGGCCGGCGCGCCCAATGCACTGTTGATTGGGTCAACTATTTCTGACGATGTGGCCGGTATGCTGCACCAGATTAACGCCGGCTCAAAAGGGTTTCAGGTTATTGCCGCCAAAACCCCGGGCAAAACCCCCACCGAACAGGCCGCGGCGCTGGCAGATATCGCCCTGCTGACCGGCGGTCAGCCATATTTAAAAGATGCCGGTAATGCTTTGGGTACGGTCAAGGCTGAAGATTTTGGTCAGGCGCGCCGGATATGGGTGGATAAAAATCATCTGGGTATTGTGCGCGGGCAGGGGAACCCGGCCCAAGTACGAGACCACATCAATAAATTGCGGCGGGCAGTTGACCGCGCCACCGATGCCAGAGCCCGCAAGGCTTTGCAATTGCGCGTAGGGCGGTTGTTGGGCGGAACTGCCGTGCTTTGGGTTGGCGCTCCCACCGAGTCTGAAATTACCATGCGCAAAGCGCTGGCCCAACGTACCGCAGATACCCTGCGCGGCGCCATCCGGCAGGGAATGGTTCCCGGCGGCGGCGCAGCTCTGCTGGCCTGCCGGCCCGCGGTGGCTAAAACACTGGCCCAAAGTCACACCACCGATGAACGGCAAGCCCGGCAGATTTTACTTTCGGCGCTGGAAGCCCCACTACGAACCATTGTGCGCAACGCCGGTTTTGAGGACAGCGTGGTCATTGGCCGCCTTAACCACAACCACCGCGGCTTTGGTTTTGATGTGAACTCCGGCGTTGTTGCCAATATGGCGCAGGCCGGTATTTGGGATTCCACCGCTACCGTAAAAACCGCCGTTCACAGCGCCGTAACCGGCGCGGCCCTGGCGCTCACCACCGATGCTTTTGTGTTGCACCGCAAACGGGCGCAGGCCGGAGAACCGTAACATCACCCAGATTTGGATGAGCACAATGACACAAACCTCTATTGAACAAGACCTTGTTTTTTCGTTGGCGGCATCGCCAAAATTTGCAGAGGATGGTATTTGTTTTGCCGGTCGCCGGTCCGGGTTGTACCGTTCCGCAGACGGCGGAAAGTTGTGGCATCCGGCCTGTGAGTCTCTGAACCTGACCGAACCGCTGGCAACCACGGCCGTGGCTGTATCGCCGGATTTTCCGCGGGATCAGACTGTGTTTGCAGGCGTGCCCGGCGGCATTTTGCGCTCGGTGGATGGCGGGCAAACGTGGCACGTTTTGCTGCTGCCAGAACCGCCGCCGCACATCACCCATCTGGCCTTCTCACCCAACTATTCTGCAGACGGCACGCTCTTTGCCGGCACGTTGGAAGACGGCGTTTTTTTGTCAACAGACCGGGGTGCAAGCTGGGTGGCCTGGAATTTTGGCCTGTTTGATATGCACATTCTCTGTTTGGCGGTTTCGCCCAATTTTGCGGCAGACCGCACGCTGTACGTTGGCACGGAAATCGGTATATTTTGCAGTGAAAACGGCGGGCGCTCCTGGCATGAAATCACCACCCCTGCCACAGACCCGGTGCTGAGTCTGGCGCTGTCGCCCGGTTTTGCCGGAGACGGGATGATGCTGGCCGGCACAGAAAGCCGCGGGCTGTATATCTCCGAGAACAAAGGAGATACCTGGTTACCGCTGGGACAGGATTCGATAGATGGTACAGTTAACGCCGTCATTCTCTCGCCGGAATTCCCCGCCCGGCCAGAGTTGCTGGTTCTGTTGAGTAACGGCATTCTGGTGTCAGCCGATAAAGGGCAAACCTGGCAGGGCCGGGCCTCTCACCTGAATTTTGAGCAGGGCGTTCTTTGCGCCCTGGCCCCGCAAGGCGTACTGGCCCCATCACCTTTGCTGGTTGGAACAGCGCAAGACGGCCCAACCAGAGTTGTGTGAATTGCAGCGCAGCGCCGGCACGCTCACCATCATCCCCTGCTACCCGGCGGTAATGTATCAACAATGCTTATTGGAACAGGTGGCCGCCGGACAGGTTCTTGAGGCAACGGATTATTCGTGTCTGGACGCATGGGAGGCAAGCAAATCGCCGGAAGCGCGAAAGTAAATAATACAAAAACCCTAAAGAGTGCTCCATCTTTAGGGTCTTGATTTCACCGATGCGAGCCCCGCTTCTTTGGAACCCACAACTTTTTATCAAACTAGCTTCTTTTGTTTTGCCAACAAAAAAATCTGAAAGCCACCCGCGAGAATCGAACTCGCAACCTGCTCATTACGAATGAGCTGCTCTGCCGATTGAGCTAGGGTGGCGCATTTTTGCCGCAAATTACGGCGTTGGTTGACAACAGCCGATTATATCACAGCCTTTTGGCGTGTCAAAATGCAGGGGTAAATATCACACATTTTCACTATAGACATTTCACCCAAAATTGATATAATGCAAGCATGCGCGTGACGTTCAGTAAATTTCGTAAATCTAACACGCCAGGTCCCCACACAAACCGTTTGGGGACTTTATTTTTTACATTTCAACAACAGGCAGGAGGGGATTAACTCAATGACCAAGTATATTTTTTGTACGGGCGGTGTGGTATCTTCGCTGGGCAAAGGGGTGGCGGCCGCCTCGATAGGCCGGATTTTGAAAAGCCGCGGCCTGGCGGTGACGGTGCAGAAGCTGGACCCGTATCTCAACGTAGACCCCGGCACCATGAGCCCCTACGAACACGGCGAGGTGTTTGTGCTGGAAGATGGCGCAGAAACCGACCTGGATTTGGGTGCGTACGAGCGCTTTATTGATGAAAACCTGTCCCGGGCCAGCAACCTGACCAGCGGCCAGGTGTACCAGCAGGTCATCAACCGTGAACGCCGCGGTGATTACCTGGGCAAAACTATCCAGGTAATTCCCCACGTGACCAACCAGATTAAGGCCACCATCAATCAGGTGGCCCGCCAAACCAAGGCCGATGTGGTGATTGTGGAAGTGGGCGGCACGGTGGGCGACATCGAGGGGTTGCCGTTTTTAGAGGCGCTGCGCCAGATGCGCAAAGACCTGGGCCGCGATAACACCTACTACATCCACGTAACGCTGTTGCCCCATCTGGCAACCACCAACGAGCTGAAAACCAAACCCACCCAGCACAGCGTCCGCGAGCTGCGCGGTATCGGCATTCAGCCGGATATGATTATGTGCCGCGCAGACCTGCCGGTGGGCGACGACCTGCGCGAGAAGATTGCCCTGTTTTGTGATGTTGACCGGCAGGCTGTTATTCCGCTGCCCACCGCCAGCACCATTTACGAAGTCCCCCTCACGCTCGAAGATTACCGTGTGGCCGATATTATTTGCGCCCGGATGAAAATTGATTGCCGCACCCCCGATTTGGCCGAATGGCGAGATATGGTGGCTCACATCAAAGGCCCCAAACCTCACACCGTTACCGTGGGTATTGTGGGCAAATATGTAGAGTTGGAAGACGCCTACATGAGCGTTTACGAGGCGCTCAATCACGCCGCCGTCCACCACAACTGCGCCGTCAACATCGAGTGGATTTCATCGGAAGATTTGGAGCGGATGCGCAACGTGGAACGGCTGGAAAATCTTGACGGCATTGTGGTCCCCGGCGGCTTTGGTGAGCGCGGCGTTGAGGGCAAAATTGTGGCTGCCAAATTTGCCCGTGTCAGAAAAGTGCCTTACCTGGGCCTGTGTTTGGGGATGCAGGTGATGGTCATTGAACTGGCCCGCGAGGTGTTTGAAAGCGACGCCCCCAACTCTACCGAGTTCAACCCCGCCACCACCCACCCGGTCATTGACCTGATGCCCGACCAGCGGGACATTGCCGATTTGGGCGGCACCATGCGGCTGGGCAGCTACCCCTGCCACCTCATCCCCGGCACCATTGCCGCCAACGCCTATCAAGCTGACCAGGTGGATGAGCGCCACCGCCACCGCTTTGAATTTAACAATGAATTTAAAGAGCAGTTGGGTCAGGCCGGGCTGGTCTTTTCCGGCCTCTCGCCCGATGGCCGGCTGGTGGAAATTGCAGAACTGCGCGACCATCCCTTTATGCTGGGCAGCCAGTTTCACCCCGAATTCAAAAGCCGGCCCACCCGGCCTCACCCGCTGTTTGCCCAATTCATTCGTGCTGCGCTGGACCGTGTGGTGGCTGCGCAATCCGCCCCGGCTGCCGCCACCGAGCCGGCCCCCGTTTCCGGCTGATTTCAGCCGTTTTCGGCGGGAAAAGGTTTACATTTAACATAATTTGCGGTAGACTGTTAGTTACCATAATCATGAACGTTCAGGAAGCCATTGACCATTATCTGCGTCAGGTTAAACGCAGCAAAAGCCCGCACACGCTGGCCGCTTACCAGCGTGGGCTGAGCGCGTTTGCAGACAGCCTGGCCCGCAGCAAGGCTAAAATTGACGTGAATGAAACCGATATTGCGGCGCTGTCACCGCTGTGGCTGGAAACATTTTTAAACCAGTTGCAAAAGCAGTCGGTCTCTACCGAGCACCTGTACACCACCGCTGTGGCCGGCTTTTACCGCTACGTGGCCGCGCAGGAGTGGGCCGCCGTCAACCTGTCAACCCTGGATTTTGAGCTGGGGCAGCGGCGCAGTTTGGGCAAGCGGCTGCACGTCTTTCCGGAAAGCAGCCTGGAAACCGTTCTGGAATTTATGCAGAGTGTGGCCGAACAGCCGGCCAAAACGCTGCCCCAACAACTCACCCAACGGCGAGACGCCGCCCTGCTGTTCACCCTGGCCGATACCGGCCTGCGCGTCTCCGAAGCGTGCAGCCTGCGCCGCGGTGACCTGGATTGGGACCATCAGCGAGCCGTGATTGTGGGTAAAGGCAACAAGCAGGCCGTGGTTCGGTTTTCGGGCCGGGCGCTGGGCTACATTGACGCTTATTTAAAGGTGCGCGTGCCGCTTGACCTTGGCCAGGGGCGGCAGGGTGTGCTGCCCCTGTTTGCCCGGCACGACAAGCGGGCCGCCAAAAAAGTGCTGCCTATCTCGCCGCGCACGGCTGAAAATATTGTGACCCGGTACGTGGTGCAGGCGCTGGGCGAAGAAGCGCGCGGTACCATCACCCCGCACACCTTTCGGCACTATTTTGTTACCCGCGCCGCCCGCCGGCACGATATTTTGCTGGCCCAAAATCTGGCGCGCCACGAAAGCATTAACACCACGTCTGGTTACACACATCTGTCAGAAACCGAAATTGACCAGGCCTACGCAGAAGTATTTGACGAATTACCGCCGCCGGACGAAGATAGCCCGCCCGGCAAAACGTTAGATCAGTGACCAAACCCGGTTTTGGGGAGGGATTGCAATGAAAAAGAACGCCAGCCTGATTTTAGCGAGTCTGCTGATTTTGCTGGGAATAACCGGCTGTGAACTCCAGCGTGGGCCGGGTGGCGATATTGCCGGCTCGCCGGAGATTGCCACCGTTGCGCCGGGTGGGTCGCCACTTGCAACGCCGGTGCAGCCGGCGC
>RFJF01000553.1 GCA_003695455.1 Chloroflexota bacterium | reverse complement strand
TCATTTGCTGTTGGCGAGCCAGCGCGCCCGGATTTGCGCCATCTGGCCGTTGTCTTCCAGCCGGGTCAGGGTTTGGTTGACGGCGTCCAGCAGTTCTCGGCTTTCGATGTGTACCGCGGCAGCGTACCACTCATCGGTCAGTTGCTCAACAGGCCGCAAACCGAGCGCTGCCGCCCCTGCCGCCGAAACGCCGTCCACAATGGCGGCATCTGCCGCGCCGGAGTGCGCCGCTTCGAGCGCGGCGGCGGCGGTTTCACGCCGCACAAGCGTGATGCCGGGTATTTGTTCGGCCAGGCGGCGGGCTTCCATATCGGCCTGACTGCCCCACTCCACGGCCACCGTGCGGCCGGTCAGGTCGGCGGTGCGGGTGATGTCCGGGTTGTTTGCCGGGGCAACCAGCATCTGCCCGGCGTTGAAGTAGTTGCGGGTGTAGGCCACGTCCTGCGTCCGGCGCGGGTCAACCGGCAAACCGGAGATGACCACATCCACCCGCCGGGCCAGCAGGGCATCGTACAACCCGTCAAAGCCAATGTTGACCAGTTGGGCCTGCACGCCCAAATCGGCGGCTACCGCGCGGGCAATGTCTACGTCCAGCCCGGAAATCTGACCATCCGCATCAATATTTTCAAACGGCGGAAAACTGGCATCCAGCCCCACCCGCAGCGTGCCCCGCCGCCGAATCTCGGCCAGCGTGCCGTCATCGCGGGGCCACAGCCACCAGACAATCCCGATGATGGCGACAGTTACCGCCAGTGCAAGCAAACGTTTGTTGAACAATTACCGGTACCAATGACGAACGACGAATGACGAATGACGAATGACGAACTACGAACGAGGAATGACGAACTCACCCAACTCACCTCCGGCTGTACTGCTGAACTTCAAAGTAGATGGGTTTGGGCTGAAAGTCCGGCGTGACAAACGTGAAGTAATCCAGATAGGTGCGTGCCGGCCACGGATACCGAAAGGCCCACAGCGCGGCAACGTTGGCCCACGGCCAGCTTGCCGCCAACTCGTAGGCGCGGATGGTGTTTTGAATGCGCTGCCCCGGTTTGACTGCCCGCGTCCAGCGGGGATGGTCGTTCCAGCCGCCTTCGGTGATGTAAATGGGCAGACTGCCGTAGCCGTTATCGGCCAGCAGTTGGTGTACCAACTCTGTGCGCCGAAAATTGATGACATCCGGCGCGGGTGGGTCATCGGCGGGAAAACTCCAGCCGTAGGCGTGAACCGCCAGCCCGTCCATCACCTCGCCGGCTCCGGCATCGAGCATCCGTTGCAGGTAAATCAGGTCGTCCAGCGCCTGGTCACTGCCGGGCGGGGCCAGTGTGGGCGCCAGCGCGCCGCCCAGCACCGCCAGTTCGGGGTGGTTTGATTCCTGCACGCGCCGGTAGGCCAGCCGCAGTAACTCAGTGTACCCTTCCGGGTCAATCGGCTGAAACCCCCACTCCAGTGCCAGATTCGGCTCATTCCAGATGATAACCGCCGCCACCCGGTCCCCGTAGCGGTTGGCAAACGCTTCCACGTAATCGCCAAAGTCATCGAACCGTTCCGGCGGTAAATACGAGCTGGCCGAATCGGCGGGGCGCGCCCACTCCGGCACAAACCCCAGCCGGGCAATCACCCGCAACCCCTGCCGGTTGGCGTGGTCTATCACCAAATCGCTGTGCGACCAGTCAAAAAAACCGGGGAACGGCTCGCGGTAGGCCCACGGAAAATATTCCACAATCCACGGCGCACCCATCTCTCGCACCATTTCCAGCGTGCGTTTGATTTTCCACGGTTCCACCTCGTCGGTGAGCCGGGTGTGAACGCCCATTTTGGGGTTGGTGGTAGTTACCGTTTGCTGCGGTCCCAGCTCAATTATTCCGGGAGGCGCGGCGCGGGTTGCCAGCAGCAAAACAACCACCAGCGCCAGTGCGGCCACTGCGGCGCGGCCCAACCGGGCGCGGATATATTGGAGCCAGTCTCGCATGTTGAACACGCTCTACATTATACAAACATCCGCCGTATCTGGAAAAGATTTTGGCGGCAAAATGTGCACAAGCAGCCCAAACCGGCCTGATTTTCCCGTTGCAACATGTTGACAGCGGTGATATACTTGACGTAGATTAAAGATTATCATTCGATGTTGCGAGACATACCATGACGTTTGTTTCTGCCCATGCGTGTGATATTGGGCGCGTTCACAGCCAAAATGATGATTTTGTGTGGGTGGATGAATCCGCCGGCCTGTTTATTGTAGCTGATGGCATGGGCGGCCACGAAACCGGATACGTGGCCAGCAAAATGGCCGCTACTCAAGTTGCCGAGTTAGTACTCCCGCAGTTGGGTACTCAGCCTCCGCCCACTGTGGCGCAACTAAAAACCCTGCTGGCAGAGGCCATAGAAACCGCAAACCGGGCCATCTTTTCCGCTGCCCGGCAAGCCGAACAAAAACGCAAAATGGGCACCACCATTGTGGCAATGCTGGTGCGGGAACGGCAGGCGTACATCAGCCACGCCGGCGATTCTCGGGCCTATCTGGGCCGGGGCGCAAACCTCACCCAACTCACCGAGGACGATTCGTGGGGTGCTCAGTTTGCCGCCGCCGGCGTTGCTGCCGGCGAGAAGGGGCGATTTGACCATTTTCTCACCAAATCGGTGGGGCAGGAAAATCAGGTTGACCCCTCGTTTTGCGTGGCAGACATTCAGCCCGGCGATTGGCTGCTGCTGTGCAGCGACGGTCTGTGGAACATGGTCAGCGATGAAGAAATCGCTGCGGCGCTGCATCGCTTTGACCCCGACCCCGTGCCGCTGGTGGAATGGCTGGTAGCCGCAGCCAACCGGGCCGGCGGCAAAGATAACATCTCGGTGGTGGCGGTGCGGGTTGCCAACGGCGGCAGCCCGGCGGCAGATTAGCGCATCTGCCGCCGCGCAGACTCCAACCCTGACCCCGGTAACGCGCCGGGGTTTTTTGATTCCGGTAAGTTGTCACAAAAAAGATGTGACATTTGTCGCTTGACAGACCTGCCGGATTGTGATATGATTTCGCCCAGACCCCTCCCCCAGGGGGGTGGGGTAGAAAGGCAAAGAACGATGGATGAACAAACCACAGCTATTGTCAACCGGCTCAAAAGTGTTGAGGGGCACGTGCGCGGTGTGGAAAAAATGGTAGAAGACGGCGCTTACTGCATTGACATTGTTAATCAAATCAGCGCCATCCAGTCTGCGCTCAACAAAGTCAGCGGGCTGGTACTGGACCGGCACTTGCACACCTGCGTCACCACCGCCATTCGCGGCGATGACCCGGACGAACGTGAGCGTGTAATTGATGAAATTATGGGTGTGTTCACCGCCAAATCAAAACTTTAATTCAAAACAAGGAGAGCAAAAATGCAAACCAAAACTTTTAAAGTCCCCAATATTTCCTGTCACCATTGCGTGAACGCCATTCAAAATGAAGTTGGCGAACTGGACGGTGTGCAGAGTGTGGTAGCCGCCGTAGACACCAAAATGGTCACCGTGGAATGGGACGAACCCCAAACCTGGGACGGCATCAAAGCCCTGCTGACCGAAATCAACTACCCGCCCGAAGCGTAGTTGGGTTGCCCCGTGGGTATGCTGCATGTTTGGGCATGGGCATGCTCACGGGCTTTTCTTTGCCGATGAAACAGCTACTGAGCCTGTTGTTGGCGCTGCTTGTTGCAGCCGGGTTGCTGGTTGCCTGCGGCGGCGACGCCGTTCCCCCGCTGGCCGAATCCGGCCAACCCACGCTGGTATTCATTTACACCGAAGCCTGACCGCCGTGAGCGCAAATGGCGCCCATCGTGGATGGGGCAGAGGAAAATTTTGGGCCGCGCGTTGTGTTCAAACGGGTGAACGCCAACCAGGGCGACGGCCCCCAAATTATGCAGGCCTACCGGATTCCCGGCCATCCGGTGACGCTGGTGTTTGACCGGGACGGCAACGAAACCGCGCGATTCATTGGGCCGCAACCCGCCGAGGCTGTCGCCGGGGCGCTCAACGCGGTATTGGCCGAATAAACTGAACTTGCAAATAAGCGGAGGTTATCATGGCCGCCGAAAAACAAATTACCATGCCTGTACTGGGCATGACCTGCGCCAACTGCGTAGCCACAGTTGAACGCAACACAAAAAAAGTAGACGGCGTGAGCGACGCCGTGGTCAATTTTGGCACCGAAAAAGTGACCGTTACCTACGACCCGGCGCTGACCAAACCGGAGCAGATGATTGAGCGCATCAAAAAGGCCGGCTACGACGTGCCGGTGGCGACGATGGAACTGCCCATCACCGGGATGACCTGCGCCAACTGTGTCGCCACGGTAGAGCGCGCGCTCAACAAAAAAGTACCCGGCATTCTGGAAGCCAACGTCAACTTTGCCACAGAAAAGGCCACCGTCCGGTACATTCCGGGGGCGGTGACCCGCGCCGATATTGTGGCTGCCGTGGAACGCGCCGGCTACGGCGTGGTCGCCGCGGATTCGGCGGAGGAGATGGTGGACGCGGAAAAACTGGCCCGCGAGGCCGAAATCCGCGACCAAACCCGCAAGTTGATTGTGGGCGTCATCTTCACCCTGCCGCTGTTTCTGCTGAGCATGGGCCGCGATTTTGGCCTGCTGGGCGCGTGGGCGCACGCCCCGTGGGTCAACTACCTGTTCTGGCTGCTGGCAACGCCGGTTCAGTTTTACACCGGCCGGGATTATTACGTGGGCGGCTACAAAAGCCTGCGCAACAAAAGCGCCAACATGGATGTGCTGGTGGCGCTGGGGTCATCGGTGGCCTATTTTTACTCTATTGTGGTGATGACCGGACTGCTGGGCGGTCACGTTTATTTTGAAACCTCGGCGGCCATTATTACGTTGATAAAAGTGGGCAAGTTGATTGAAGCCCGGGCCAAAGGCAAAACCAGCGAGGCCATCAAGGCGCTGATGGGCTTGCAGGCCAAAACCGCCCGCGTCGAGCGCAACGGCCAGGAAATAGACATCCCCACCGATGAAGTAGTGGCGGGCGATATTGTGGTGGTTCGGCCCGGCGAGAAAGTTCCGGTGGACGGGGTGGTGGTCAACGGCCGTTCTGCCGTGGATGAAAGTTTGCTCACCGGCGAAAGTCTGCCGGTCGACAAAAAAGTGGGCGATGCCGTAATTGGGGCCACGCTGAACAAGCAGGGGCTGCTCAAAATTGAAGCTACCCACGTGGGCCGCGATACCGCGCTGGCGCAGATTGTGCGGCTGGTGGAACAGGCGCAGGGCAGCAAAGCCCCCATTCAGGCGCTGGCAGACCAGGTGGCGGCCATTTTTGTGCCGGCGGTCATTGCCATTGCCCTGCTCACGTTTGTAATTTGGTGGGCCGGCGGTGCAGGGTTCACCCCGGCGCTGGTTCGGCTGGTGGCGGTGCTGGTCATTGCCTGCCCCTGCGCGCTGGGGCTGGCAACCCCCACCGCCATTGTGGTGGGCATGGGCAAAGGTGCCAGCCAGGGCATCCTCTTTAAAAACAGCGAGGCGCTGGAGCGCGCGCACGCCCTGCAAGCGGTAGTGCTGGACAAAACCGGCACCATCACCAAAGGCGAACCGGAAGTGACCGCCATTAACAACGAACAATTAACAACGAACAAGTCTGCGCTCAACGGGTCCAATCTGGAACTGCTGCGGTTGGCCGCGTCTGTGGAGCGCGGTTCCGAGCACCCGTTGGGCGAGGCGGTGGTGCGGGCGGCGCAGGCGCAGGGGCTTTCGCTGAGCGAGCCGGCGGCGTTTGAGGCCATTGCCGGCCACGGCGTGTCGGCCTCGGTTGACGGCCACGCGGTGCTGCTGGGCAATCTGCGGCTGATGGAACGCGAACACGTGCATATGAACGGCCTGCGCGAAACCGCTGACCGTTTGCAGCAGCAGGCGCAAACGGCCATGTGGGTGGCCGTGGATGGCGAAGCCCGCGCCGTCATCGGCATTGCCGATACAATTAAAGACGGCTCCAAAGAGGCCGTGGCGCAGATGAAACAGCAGCATTTGCTGGTGGTGATGATGACCGGCGATAACGAAGCCACCGCGCGGGCCATCGCTGCCGAAGCCGGGATTGACCGCATTTTTGCCGAAGTTCTGCCCGGCGACAAAGCCTCGAACGTGGCAAAATTGCAGGCCGAAGGATACGTGACGGCCATGGTGGGCGATGGCATTAACGATGCGCCCGCGCTGGCGCAGGCCGACGTGGGCATTGCCATTGGCACCGGCGCAGATGTGGCGATGGAGGCCGCCGGGGTCACGCTCATCAGCGGTGATTTGCGCGGCGTGCCCAAAGCGATTAAATTAAGCCGGGCCACCATGCGCACTATCAAGGAAAACCTGTTTTGGGCGTTTGCCTACAACGTGGTACTCATTCCGGTGGCTGCCGGGGCGCTGTCGTTCTTCCCCGGATTGCCCATTTGGCTGCGCGAACTGCACCCGATTGCGGCGGCGTTTGCCATGGCTTTCAGCTCGGTGACGGTGGTCAGCAACAGCCTGCGACTGCGCCGGGCAAAAATTTGATGGCAGAATCCAGAATACAGAATTCAGAATACAGAGAACAGACCGATGAAAAAATCACTTCTTTTGCTGACCGGCGCGCTGGCGCTGGTAACGCTGGCCGGCTGCGGCCAGGCAATTTCCGGGGCGATCCCCGGAATGGGGATGATGGGCGAAATGGGGCCGGGCGGCATGATGGCCCGCCACCACGCTACCATTGACAGTGAGTACGCCGGACTGACCAATCCGGTTGCCCCGGATGCGGAATCGCTGGCGCGCGGCGAAAGCCTGTATACCCTGCAGTGCGCAACCTGCCACGGCGATGGCGGCATGGGCGATGGTCCGGCGGGTGTGGCGCTGGACCCGGCGCCCGCGCCGGTGGCTCACACCAGCCGCATGCTCGGCGATGATTACCTCTTTTGGCGTATCAGCGAGGGCGGCAATCTGTCGCCGTTCAATTCGGCCATGCCCGGCTTTAAATCGCGGCTGACAGAGCAGGAACGGTGGGATATCATCAATTACATCCACGCGTTGGGCAGCGGGCGGGTAATGCCCAAAGAAGCAATGGGCGGCCGGCCCTTTGATCCGGAGTTTGAAGTTGAACAGCGCACGCAAATGCTCAAAGAGGCCGTCAAACAAAACGTGCTGACCATGGACGAGGCGGAATTGTTTGACCAGGTTCACAGCGCTATGGATGAGCTGATGGCCGGCGATATGCCGCGCGGCGGCGGCATGGCCCAAATGCAGGAGCAAATACTGGCAGACCTGGTGAGCAACGGCAAAATCACCGCTGAACAGGCCGACGCTTTTAGCCAAATTCACGATAGTCTGCTAGAATCGGGACTGATGAAGTAACTGAAACGTCATCAGCACCGTCAGGCAGATACGTTGAATCAAAAACCACAACCTAATATTTACCCATGGCTGGCCGGCATGCTTGTGCTGACCGGTTTTTGGTTTCGGCTTTCATATATGTTGGGCCAGGTTTATCACGTTGATGAATTCATCACGATGCTGGCCGCAACAATGGTGGCCCAGAAGGGACTCCCGTTTCTCCCCTCCGGCCTCTTTTACGACCACGGATTTCTTTATTCCGAGATCAGTGGCTTATTTGTGGCGCTGCTGGGTTTTTCAGAAGAAGTCACACGTTGGCCATCGATACTGGTGAGCGTGCTGACCATTGCCGTCTACTATGCCGCCGCCCGACGGCTGTTCAATTCACGGCTGGCAGGTGTGGCGGCGGCGGCGCTGGCCGCGTTCGACCAGTTGTCAATTGTGTGGGGGGTACGGGCGCGAATGTACTCGCTGGCCCACCTTTTTGTGCTGCTCAGTCTGGTTTCGCTGTTAGAAAGCACATTCAAGCGCCCCAGCCTCCGGGGCCGCTACCTCACTTTGCTGTTCATTACACTGGCACTGTTATCGCACACCATCTCATTTTTACTGCTGGCCCCACTGGCAATTTTGGTACTGGCTTTTACACTGTTTTACCGCCACAGTTGGCTGCGACAGCCGGGTGTGGGGCTGCAAGTTGTTGTGGCGGCAGCGACTATTGGCGCTGTTTTGGCCATTGTGGCGATGGGACAATTACAGAGTACCGTCTCGCTGCAAGACCCCAACGCGCTGGCACCGGCCCCGCTGGGGCTGAATTTTCTGCGCGGTTTTCTGGACCCGGCCATCAGCCCTGACCGCTTTGACGATTTGTTGAGCTATTTTGAAAATCCTGCATTTTATTGGCTGCTGGTATTAATAGCAATTTGGTGGCTGGTAAGCATTGTCCGG
>RFJF01000552.1 GCA_003695455.1 Chloroflexota bacterium | reverse complement strand
CCGCGTGTGTTGGGGCTGGCAGCGGTGCAGATTAATTTTGTGGTCACCACCATTCTGGCCGCCGGCCTGAGCGCCGGCAGTCTGACCGCGCTCAATTACGGCTGGATTATTATGCTGCTGCCGCAGGGCATCATTGCCCAATCCGTAGCCACGGCGTTGTTTCCCACGCTGGCGGCGCTGGTTGCCGAAGGCAACCGGGACGAGATGCGGCGTATTTTTTTGATCACCCTGCGCAATCTTCTCTTTTTGACCCTGCCGGCAGCGGCGGGGCTGGCTGTATTGCGCGTGCCGCTGGTGCGGCTGCTGCTGGAACGGGGCGCGTTCACCGCCGAATCTACGCAGGCCACGGCGCTGGCGCTGGGCTTTTTTGCGCTGGGGCTGACCGGGCACGCCGTGGTTGAAATTGCGGCGCGGGCTTTTTACGCGCTCAAAAATACCAAAACGCCGGTGGGTGTGGGCATTGCAGCGATGGTGGTTAACGTGCTGCTAAGCGTGACCCTGCTCCGTGTTTTTGCCGCGCAGGGTTGGCCGCCGCACGGCGGGCTGGCGCTGGCCAATGCCGTCGCCATTTTGCTGGAAATGGTGGTGCTGCTGGCCCTGCTGCGCCGTCCGCTGGGCGGCCTGTCACAGCCGGGGCTGGGGGTCTCGCTGCTGAAAATGGCCGCCGCTGCCGCCGCAATGGGAGTCGCGCTGGCGGTAGTTCTGCCCATCCTGCCGGAAAATCCCGGCTGGTTGGCCGGCGTGCTGGGGGTTGCGCTCGGCGGCGGGGTGTACCTGGCGGCGGCGTGGCTGCTGCGGCTGGATGAACTGCTGCTCATCCAACGGAAGATTTTGGGGCGGCTGGCTCGGTGGTAGCTGGTTCACAAATCACCCCATCAGTACAGCAGGCGTGCTGCGCATTGGCTTTGTTGTTGTTGCGCCACAGGCCGTACAGCGTTAATCCAATAAAAAAGGCCAGCGCCGGAAACAGCACGTAATCCAGATAGCCGGTCAGCGCGCTGAAGCCGACCACGCCCAATAAGATGACTAAAATCGGGGTAAAACAGCACAGCGCGGCAATAATTGCGCCGATAATTCCGGTTTTCAGCGGGTTAATTTTTGACAGCATGTTGCCTTTGCTCCTTTTTAAATTGAAATTTTCATTTCCTGCTCAACCTGTTTGACCACCTGGCTGACGTTGCCCAGGCAGCAACTGCCCTGCGGGTTGCGAACTTCGCAGGCGCATTGGCCGGCCTGGATACCGCCGTTGATTTCTTCGATGACCGTGCTGGCGCCGGTGGTTTGCCACTCGGCGCGAATGCTGGCCGGGCTGTGCTGAAAGCAGTAACAGACCGGCACGTCCGGGTTGTGCGGGTTCTTCTGGTGTACCGGCACGCGAATTTGGGCCGTGGTGAAGGTTTGACCCGTTGCCGAAAAGTAAACCACATCGCAATCGGGGGTGCGGCAAAAGCGGTACGGGGTATCCCGCACGTGCAGCAGGCTTACCGCCAGCATCGCTTTGACGGTGAGGCTGTCTGTTTTTTTGCCGCTTTGCCCACAGGCCGGGCAGCGGTTTGGTTCTGCGGCTTCTGCCGCCGGCGCCAGGTTGGGGGCGCTGCAACTGGCGCCGCTTTCCAGATTGGACGCGCAGCAACTTTCGGCGGCGGGCGCATCAGTGTTAGATAAATTGGGGGAACAACAACTGTCAGACATGGCGAACTCCTCAAATCAATTTGAATTTGATTTAAGTGTACACCTTCCAGTTGCTGGAATGTCAAGGGGGAGTTTTATTTTAGTCTCGGCGGGGATTAACGGATTGCCACTTTGGGCGTGGTTCACATATTCCGGAGAACAGCTTTCAAATTGAGCTGCCTTGCCGGGCCCGTACGTGAGACGTGTTGCGCGTCACGGAACACGTCTCACGCAGGCCGCAGAAAACAGTACGGAATTTGTACATCTGACATGGCGCGTAAATGAAAAACCACGCCGGTGCAGATTACGAGCGCGCGGCATCGTCCTGCTGCATGGCCTGCAACGATTCGATTTCCTGACGCAGGGCTTTCTGGCGACTAACCAGGCTGTACACGTACACCAGCGTGACGCCGGCAAAAACCAGATACCCACCAATCAAATAAATCATGTCGCCCATTTTTGTCTCCTATTGGTAGAGCATGTGCTGTTTAACAGTGTCAACGCGGCGTTTGAGCCGTTCCAGTTTGGTGCGGTGGACCATCAGCGTAATGTAAAACACGGTGAAGGCGAACAGGCAGAACATCAGCGTGGTCAGAATATTGTCCGACATTCCAAAGCCGCCCATCGAGTCGGCGTTTTTGCCGGGCAAAACCACCGCCGGGTGAATGGTGCGCCACCAGCGGATTGCCATCCAGTTGAGCGGGATGGACATGGCGGCAATGAGCGCGTAAATGGCGCCAAAGCGGGCCTGCCGTTCCGGGTTGTCAATGGCCCCGCGCAGCATTATGTAGCCAATGTACAGCAGCCAGCTAATGGTTGAAATGGTGAGCCGGGGGTCCCACGTCCACCACACGTTCCAGGTGGGTTTGGCCCAGATTGGGCCGCTAATCATCACCATGGTGAAGAAGGCCAGCCCAATTTCTACCGAGGCCAGCCCCCAGATGTCCCACCGTTCGTTGCGGGTGACCAAATAGAGCACCGCGGTGACGGCGGCCACAATAAACGCCAGAAAACCAATCCACGCCGACGGTACGTGGAAGTAGAAAATACGCTGGGCGTATCGTTCGGCGGGGGCGGTCAGGTTTTGGGCGTCTGGCGCCCAGATGAGCGCCATGTAGAGCGCTACCAGCATCAGCAGGCCGCTGACAATGGTCAGCCCGGTGGCCCAGTTGAATTTTGACGACGTTTCCGCCGCTTCGGCGGGTTGCGACATTGCGGTTTGTGTTGCCATAAGGTTTCTCCGGATTACAGAATTCAGAATACAGAGTACAGTGTACAGATGCCGGTCGCCAGAGTTTGGGGGAACTCTGTGGCGCGGTTACTCTTCTACCACAAATTCAAACAGAATAAATGACGCGGCGATAAAAATTACATCAAACGCCACCAGCAGCGCCAGCCAGTGGCGGATGTCTTCGAACGGGGTGGCATCTAAAATGCCGGATGTGAGCCGTACGGCGGCCAGCATCAGCGGCACAATTACCGGGAACAGCATGATGGGCAGCAGAATTTCCCGGGCGCGGGTGTGGACGGCCATGGCCGAAAAGAGCGTACCTACCCCGGACAGGCCAATGGTTCCCAACACTACCACGCCCACCAGCGCCGGAATAATGCCCAGCGGCTGGTCAAACAGCACAATAAAAAAGGGCAGAATCAGGATTTCTACCATGCCGATAAAAAGGGCGTTGCCGATCATTTTGCCAAAGTAGATGGCGCTGGGGTCTACCGGCGAAAGAAGCAGCCCGTCCAGCACGCCGCGGTCACGTTCTACAATAAAACTGCGGCTCAACCCCAGCATGCCGGCAAAGGCAATGGCTACCCACAGTACGCCCGGCGCCAACGCTTGCATATTGCTGGCACGCAAATCAAATGCAAAGTTAAAAATAAAAATAATCAGCAGCGAAAAGACAAACATGGCGCTGAACATTTCTTTGGTGCGGATTTCTGTGGCAATGTCTTTACCCACAATGGCCAGCACTTTGCGGGCGTAGCTGCCAAAACCACCGGTGCGGGTGGATTGTGCGGGAACGGTTTCTGCCAGGGGTTTAATCTGTTCTGCCAACTTAATTCACCGTTACAAAGTTGTAGTACTGCTGCCGCGCTTCTTCTATGCTCACATCCCGGCGCAGGGCATCGTATGCAATTTTGCCTTTAGACAGAATGACCACCCGGTTGCCCAGCGAGAGGCCGCGCTCAAGGTTGTGGGTGGTCATTAAAATGGTGCGCTGGCTGATGCCCACCGCACTGAGCAACTCGCCCAAAATGCCCGCCGAGTGCTGGTCGAGGCCGGTGTCCGGTTCGTCAAGCAGCAGAATGGGCGGGTTGTGCAAAATAGCGCGGGCAATAGCCAGCCGCTGCTGCATCCCCCGCGAGTAGGTGCGAACGGGGTCATTGCGGCGATGCCACAGGTTGACCTGGCTCAACACCTCTTCAATGCGGGCGGCGGCGTTGGGTACATCATACATGCGGGCGTAAAATTTTAGATTCTGGTAGGCGCTCAGGTCATCGTACAGCAGGGTTTTGTGAGACACCAGCCCAATAAACCGGCGCAACTGGCTGGCTGATTGGGACATTTTGTAGCCGTTGATGATTACATCGCCCATGGTGGGTTTGCTCAGGCTGGACACAATGTGCAGCAACGTGGTTTTACCCGCGCCGTTGGCGCCCATCAGGGTGATGAAATCGCCGGCGTTAATGTGCAGGTCTACACCGCGCAATACGGCCCGATTGCCGAATGTTTTGACCACTTTTTGAATCTGAATCATTTGTCAGTTCTGCTCCAGCAGGTCTGCCAGTTGGGCTTTGTATTTGGCTCTGGCGCGCCGGTACACGTCCTCGTCAAGTTCGCCGTTTTCAAACGTCTCATCCAGTTTAGCCAGCGTGAGCAGTAATTTTTTGCGCCGGGTTTCGGGGTCCTGGCCGGGTTGGTCGGTTGGCCCGGTAAACCGCTGCCGTGACATGGGGTAAACCACGCCGGCAACCACCACTGCCAGTACAGTAGCGGCCACAATTCCCCATTTTGCCAGTTCCTGATCAAACCAGGTGGTGGTATCGACGCCCGCCGCACTGCTGCCGGGGTCTTCTATGGGATTACTGCTAAAATCAAGGCTATCCAGCCCGGCCAAATTCAGCCGAATCATCTCACCTTGGGGTAAATTGGCGCCGTTGAACACGGCAAATGAGGTGCCCTGAAAAGTGCGGTTCTCAACAAAATCTACCTGATCGCTGCTGAGCGTTGCGCCCTGGTCTGTCATTAAAACGTCAACCGAGGCGGCGCTTTTAACCAACGGAAACTCAATGGTGGCGGAATCGCTGTTGTAGGGGATGTCATACAGCGCGGCAATGGTCAACCCATCTTTGCCGGGCATGATGGGTGAGGTATCTGCGTAACCGTCGCCGGTTTCAACAAAGCGCGAGTTGTTGGGGTTATTTTGAAAATTGATGTTGGTAGCGTTTTGCGGCAGGGCTACATTGAAAGTTTGCCCGTTTTGTCCAACATAAGTGGCATTGCCGTTGTTGCCCACCACGTAAATTTGCATCACGTTAATGGTATCTGGTGTAAATGACAACAGGTAGTGGAGTTGGGTGATGCTGATGGCTTCGTCGCTGGTGGTGGTGTCAAACACTTCCAGATTAACGCTGGTTTCGTTGGAATCCGGCACAAACATGCCGGTGTCCTGGCTAAAGTAGGGCACATCTTTGTAACTGCCTTCAACAACGTACATAATTGAGTGGTCGGTGGGCAGTTTTTCAAACACGTAGTTGCCGTCGGCGTCAGCCTGGCCGGTGATGGTGTCAACTTCTGAATTATTTTGGATGGCGTGCAGGGTAACGGGAATATTACCCACCGGTTCACCGGTGCCGGCGTTGATAACCTGCCCTGTTAAAATGCCGTTGCGTTGCGGAACGGCAAAAGTAAAGGTGCGCGCATAATCCAGCGATGCCCAAATATCGTCTTCTGACAAATTACTCAACTCTGCGTGCTGGCTGCTGGCGTTGTAATTTTCCATCAGATTGGCCTGACTCAGCCCGGTCATCACCGTCAGGTCGGTAAAGTTGTTGATGCCGTCCGGGGCATTTGGGCCGCTGCCGGTGCCGTCGGCGCCGTGGCAGGCGGCGCACTGTTCGGTGTACACGGTTTCACCCTGTTCCAGTGCCTGCTGGGTGGTTCCCAGCCGCCACACGTAGGCTGCGGCCTCCCAAACTTCAGAGTCGCTCAGCCGGTTTTTCCAGGGGGGCATCATTTTGTCCATGCGCCCGTTTTTGATGGTATCAAACAGTTCTGTGGGAACATAGTTGCGGGCGTTTTCAGGGTCTGCAAAATCAGGGGGTTGATTGGGCAGGCTTTGCGCGGTGGGGCCATCACCGTGGCCGTTGGCGCCGTGACAGGGCATACAGTTTTCGGCCCATTTGGATTGCCCGGCAGATACAGAAGGGTTAGTAGTGGGGGCCTGCGCCGGCGGCGCGGCCTGTGCCGGGAGCGTTGACCCCAGCAGCCCCCCGCCAATTACAGCCACTGACAGGGCAAAAAAAAGTAACAATTTTACCGGATTGGGTTGGTACCGGGTTTGGGGTGTTTTTGATTGGTGATTATTCATTAAGACACTACTCCACACAATGCACACCCAACCGGGGCGGCAATCTGTTGTGTAACAAAATTTTTACGTGGTTTAAACAGGAAAAGCGCGTGGTTTTAGCAGACCGGCAAATGGATGGGCTAAAGACCCGCTACGGCTCAAATTCAGACCTCGTTGTATTGAAGCGCAGCCATTGGCTCAAGCGCGGTGCCACATTCTGTGCAAAAGGCGTCATCGGGCCGAACAGCCGAGCGGCAATTTGGGCAGGCCGGGGCGTCGTTGTTTTCATCAACGTTGGACAGCGGTGTTCCGCAACTGCTGCAAAAGGCATCGCCGGCCTGAAACGGTGTGTTACATTCCGGGCAGGCGGTGGTTTTGCCGTTGCGCCCGGTGCGCAGCCGTTTGATGGTGCCGTCAATTTCTTTGAGTATGGCTCTGTTTCCGTTAACCGGGCCAGGCGCGGTTCGGGTTTGGTTGATGAGTGCTTCGATTTTGGCATCCAGCGCCGGGTCAAGGGTCAGGTCCGGGTTTTCGGTCAGCCGGTCCAACTGGCGCCGAAGCTGGGCGGCCTCCATTTTGGCGCGGGTCAGAATCAGTTCGTAATCATCAGGTGAAATTTTACCCATTTCGTGGTCAAACATCAGGTCTTTAATGGCGGCCAGTTCGGCGTAGTAGCGGGCTTCTACTTCTTCCAGCGTTTGACCGGAGGCGTGGGCTGCCAATGTGACACCGTTGGGCCGGGATTGCTGCCACAGCGGGAAAAGAATCAGGGCCAGTGCGCACACGCCCAAAACAGCAATAATCAGAAGGGTCAGAAATTCCATAATAGTTAGCTCCCCTGTGCCGATGCCGGTTGTTGGGCCACCAGTTTTTCCAGCAGGGCATACAGGGCCGGGCGCTCGATGGGGCCAATTTGCACGTGGGCAATGTTGCCGTCTTTGTCAATGAAAAATGTCTCGGGAACGCCGGTAATGGCGTAGGTTTGGGATATTTTATCTCCCAAATCCGGGCCGGAAGGGTAGGTGATGCCGTATTGTTGCATATATTTGAGGGCTTCCTTCTCTGTATCCAGGTGGTCAACCCCCAAAAACATGACGCCTTGGCCTTTGTAATCCTGCCAGGCCTGTTCAAGCAGTTCTGCTTCTTTGTAACATTCTACGCACCAGCTTGCCCAGAAGTTAATAACCACCACTTGGCCGCGCAGGTCACTCAGTTTGACCTCGTCCTGCTCAAACATATCGAACATTGGCAGGGTGAATTCCGGAGCTTTCTGGTTTTGCAAGTCCGTTGATTCAACACTGCTCAGATTGGCGGCCATAACAGCCACCAGCCCAAAAATAACCAGCATTCCTATAAACAGTACAATGTTTCTTGTTTTTGAAGATTGCTCTTGTTGTGGCAAAGTTTGAGTGTGTTCCATCGGGTACTCCTTGGTTAATCCAGCGCCAGGTCATTTTCTACCTGACTGAGATAGTCATCGGATGCCGCCGGGGGGGCGGGTGCTGCCGGCGATGGTGCAGCCTCGACGCCGGCAGCAGTTGCCGGTGCGGTTCGGGATGCTGTCCATTTTCGCATAGTGAAGAACAGGATGGCTGCACCCAGCAGAATCATGGCAACGGGCAGTACCCAAAGAGTCAACGTAAATCCGCTTTTGGGCGGTTCCTGCAATACCTGGGTGCCGTACTGGTTCACAAAATAATCCAGCACTTCCTGTTCAGACATGCCTGTTGCCAGCAGGTCGCCAATCTGCTCGCGCCACTGGGCGCAGGTTTGGGTCCGGCAATCGGCCAGATTGATGCCGGCGCAGGTGGGGCAGTTCATTTTTTGGGCCACCCGGTTGATGGCGTCAAAATCCGGCTCAGGCGTTTGGGCCAGAGCAGAGGTAGCGGACAGCAGGCCGGCTGCAAATAGTAACGCCAGCGCCGCGGTCAGGAAAGTGACGAAAAAGAATTGTTTTGTTGCTGGTTTCATCCGTCAACGCTCTCTAACGTAAAGTTTTGAAATTTATTGGGCCGGCGCGGCTGCACCGGGAATTTTACTTTTGGCAACGGCGCGTTGCGCCCGTTCCTGTTCGGTGGGCCAGGCGGCCACAATGGTTCCCAAAATGAACACAAATCCGCCAATCCACAGCCAGTTGACCAGCGGATTGATATAGGCTTTAAAGGTGGCGGTTTCGCCGGTGCCTTCCCAGCCGGCCAAAATAACGTACAGGTCGTCGGCCAGCGTACTGCGTTTATCGGGAATGGTCATGGGCT
>RFJF01000551.1 GCA_003695455.1 Chloroflexota bacterium | reverse complement strand
GCGTCCAGCCGGCCTGCCGGTACACCTGCTGAACCCGCTCGGTGGCGGGCGCCAGCAGCATGGCGGTGGGGTCAACAAACACGCTTTCGTAGGGCGGCAGGTTAAAACCGAACAGGCGCTGGTACTCCACCGCCAGCGCATCGAGGGCGGCGGGGTCTGTGCCGGGCAGCAACTCTGCCAGTTCCGGCAGGGCGGTAATCAGGCCGGCATCCTGCGGAGATGGCTCCTCAAGCCAGAAATGACCCAAAATTTTAAATGCAGTAATAAATGGCTGCGTCATATTTTCCTTTCCCGATTGGATTTTCGGTGCTACTGCTCAAACCATTCAGGCTTGTTGGCGTGACCTTCAACCGGGTTGCCGTGGGCATCCACCATCGGCAGTCTGGCCGATGCCCAGGCCGACATGCCGCCGGTAACATTGTGAATATTCGTGTAGCCATTCATTTTGAGAATACTGCACGCCGTACTGGAACGCAGGCCGCGGGCGCACAGCACCGAAATATTATCTTGTCTGTCCAGCGGCAGGCGGTCAATATTTTGAGGCAGGGTTTTGTAATTCATGTAGTGGGCGCCGTTGATGTGACCGTCGTCCCACTCCGAGGTTTCCCGCACGTCGAGCACGTTCATTTGAGTGCCGTTGTTCAGGAACTGCTGCAACTGGTGAACGCTGATTTGGGTCACGGTGTCGGTGGGCAGGCCCTCATCTTGCCAGGCACGCATTCCACCGCCCAGGTAGCCCTTCACCCGCTGGTCCAGTCCCAAAAAGGCCAGTTTAAAGAGCGCCTCATCGGCCTGCGAGTCTGCGTCCAGCACCAAAATCATCGGCGCGTCCAGCGGGGTGACCCAACCGGCCCGCTGTTCAAACTCCGAACTGCCGAGTTGGATGTTGTACGCGCCGGGAATGTGACCCGCGCCAAAGGCCGCCTCGGAACGGGCATCCACCACAATCAGCGAGTCGTCGCCGGCAAGCATGGCGTTGACCGCGCCGGCGGTGAGCATCTCTGCGCGGGGCGTATCCATCGTCAGGGGGCGCTTGCCCTGATTGATGGCCACAATGTTGACAATGTTGGCCGGGCGCGCCGGTTGGTCCTGGTTCATATATTCAATGAATGATTCTTTGCTGCTGAACTGGAGCGAGGCGTTGTACCGTTTTTCGTAGCCGACGGTGGTGGCAAACTTGCCACTGGTCACGCGGCCTCAGGTGCTCCCGGCGACGTGGCCGGGGTAGACCTCCACAAAATCCGGCAGATTTTCCAGCGTAGGCAGCGCCTTATCAAAGGTGACTTCCGCGCCCTCCTCGCCGCCTTGGGCCAGGTCGGGCCGGGCCACATCGCCCACCAACAAAAAGTCTGCGGTCAGAAAAGCCCACGGTTCGTCGCCGCGGCTGGTATCTGTGATGAGCAGGCAGAGTTGTTCCGGGCGATGGCCGGGGGTGTGCACAAATTCCATCACCACCTCGCCCATCACCAGTTTGTCGCCGCCCTTCACGCGGGTGGCGTCGTAGGTGACATCGGCCAGTTCCGGCAGCAGCAACTCGCCGCCGGATGCGCGGGCCAGCCGCCGCGCGCCGGACACGTGGTCGGCGTGGCTGTGGGAATCGATGATGTACCGGATTTTTGACGACTGCTGGCCGGCGGCGTCCAGATAGGGCTGAACATCCCACAGGGGATCGAACACGGCGCACTCGCCGCTTTCCAGCGAGCCAATCATGTAGGCCGCGCAGCCGGTTTCTTTGCGAATTATTTGTTCAAACCACACAATTTACCTCCAGATTTGAAGCTGCATCCTCAACGTTTTTCTGTTTCTTTGATGTAGAACGTGCTGATGTCCGGCTTGAGCGGCCGTTTGAGCCACAACGGACGGCGCAAGCCGCCGGGGCCGGGGGCAGGCCGCGCCATTGCGACCCACTCCCGGTACACCGCCATGGATTTGTTGGTATCCACTTTGATGTCGCCGTGGCGATCCCCGGGGCCGGCTTTGGTCACACTGACGGCTTTTTGGTGCCAGCAGTGCATCCCGCTAATGGGGTCCGGGTGGACGGCGTGAGTAATGTTCTGGTGCACGCCCACATCTTCCCACCAGATGCGCTCGGTGTCGGGGTCTGTGGATGTGTAGGGGCGCGCGCCGTGAATCTGGCGGATGCCAAATTCACCGTTGGGGTTTTCGTCAATTTCCACCAGCGAGGAGGACATCGGGTTGACGCCAGCGTCTTCCTGCAAGCGCCAGCGCCCCAAATGGTGGCTCATGGCAACCACGCCGGGTTTGATTCCTTCCGTGACCCACACTTTGGCCACAAAATAACCAATTTCTGTTTCGACCCTGACCAGGTCGTTAGATTTGAGGCCGCGCCGCCGGGCATCTTCGGTGTGCATCCAGACCGGGTTGCGGTGGCTGATTTCGTATAGCCACTTGGCGTTGGCCGAACGGGTGTGAATCAGCGTCGGCAGGCGAAACGTAGGCAGCAGCAACATTTCGCCGCGGCTGCGGTCAATGTTATCGGGGTGCACGTGGCTTTTGATGTAGTGGGGCAGGGTGTACTGCTCTTCGGGCCAGCCCCAGTCCGGCATGAGCGGCTGGAAAAATTCCAGCTTGCGGCTGAGCGTGTTGAAGCCCACTTTGGCCTTGCCGTCAACCATCACCCCGATGGCGCTGCCGTTCTTCATAATCCGCCCGGCCTCGTCCACCGACGCGCCCGCCGGCACATCGCCCAGCGATTTTTCGTAGGGGGTGTAATTTTCGGCGGTCACTTCAAACGCGCCGTACTTGCGCATGTATTCCAGCGGGGTCAGCCCCTCTTTTTCGGCGGCGTCCGGCAGGCCGGGCACGCTGTTTTCAAAAATCCAGCGGTAATATTCATCAATGGTGATGCACTCGCCGGGGCGGTAGGGGCTTTCAAAATGCTGCCGGATGCCCATCGAGCCGTCCGGGTCAATGCGCCAGCTCAATTGCAGCCAGAATTCGTCCTCTTCCCACACTTCGCCGGGGTTGGCCTCGTAGGTGAATTTGACCTTCTGCCCCAGCTTTTCCATCGCCACGCGGCGCACCGGCTGGCGGAAGGCAATCCACTGCCCGGCGTGCGTTTCCTGGCTCATCAAATCGTGCCGTTCGCCGGAGTGACCCATCGGCAGCACGTAATCGGCGTACCAGGCCGATTCGTTCCAGGTGGGGGTCAGCGCGATGTGGTTGCCAATCAGGCTCTCATCGCGCAGCGCCTTGAGCCAGATGAAACCGTCCGGGTTAATCCACAGCGGATTGTAGACGCGGGTAAAGTAGACATCCAGCTTGCCGCGCCCTTCCAGTAGAAAGTGGGGCAGCAGGAAACTCATTTCGTAGTGGGCCAGCGGCCACTCGTTGGGCAGGAGCAGTTCGTTCCATTTTTTCTGCGGCGGCGGCGTGTCAAACGGTTTGGGGACAAATTTGTTCCAACTGTTGGCGCTGGTGCCGCCCCGCGTGCCCACCGAGCCGGTCAGCACGTTCAAAAAGAAGAGCGTGCGCGACACCTGCCAGCCGCCCAGATTGCCGCTGGCTGCGCTGCGCCAGACGTGCGTTGCCAGCCGCCCCTGGCAGTTGGCAACCTGCCGCGCCGCGTCGGCCAGCCGTTCGGCATCCACGCCGCTTTCGTGTTCGGCAAATTCAAAGCTGAAGGGTGCGTACTGCTCTTTGAGCAGTTTGTCAAAATTTTCAAAGCTGATCTCCCAATCGGGGCGCAGTGCCCGCAGGGAATCTTCCCAGTTGACCCAGCGGCGAACAAAATCGCGGTCGTACAAATCATTTTGAATCAGATAGTTGGCAATTGCCAGCAGGACTGCCGCCTCGGAGCCGGGCCAGGTGGGCAGCCAGTGATGGGCGTGGCTGGCGGTGTTGCTCAGGCGCGGGTCCAGCACAATCAGTTTGGCTCCGGCCGATTTGCCCTCGATGATGCGCTGGGCGTGGGGATTAAAGTAGTGGCCGGTTTCAAGGTGGGCGCTGACCAGCAAAATGACGCGGGCGTTGGCGTAATCCGGCGAGGGGCGGTCAAAGCCGGCCCAAAAGTAGTAGCCGGCCCGCGCCCCCGCCGAGCAGATGTTGGTGTGGCTGTTGTGGCCGTCCACGCCCCAACTCTGGATGACGCGGTTGGGGTAGCCGTCGTGGCCGGGGCGGCCCACGTGGTACATAATTTCGTTGTGCCGGTCTTCAAGAATGGCTTTGCGCATTTTGGCGGCAATGTCGTCCAGCACTTCATCCCAGGTGACGCGCTTCCACTTGCCTTCGCCGCGCTTGCCCACCCGTTTGAGCGGGTAGAGAATGCGTTCGGGGTCGTAAATCTGGTTTTTGGTGGCCGGGCCTTTGGCACAGTTGCGGCCCCGGCTGCCGGGATGTTTGGGGTTGCCCTCAAATTTGCGGAATTCCAGCGTTTCCTTGTCAATGTAGGCCAGCAGGCCGCAGGCACTTTCGCAGTTAAAGCAGACGGTGGGCACCAGCATGT
>RFJF01000550.1 GCA_003695455.1 Chloroflexota bacterium | reverse complement strand
GTGTGGACGCCTTCAGCCAGGCATTTGACGCCCTGCTGCAAACACTGGAAACCAAACGGAACAATCTGCGCGTCACCGCATAGGTGGCAACGCAGAAAAAAATTACACCGGCCGGGAGCCCCTTCGCTGCGCTCAGGGTGACACACCTGAGACTCCCACCTAATTCCTGACTCCCGACTCCTGATTTTAGAGGGGTCCGAAACAATCATTTCGGACTCCTCTTTTTTTGCGAACCCTCCTTCGAATCCGGCGCATTTTGATTCTGCACGGCCACAATCTGGGCCATGATGCTGAGCGCAATTTCGGCCGGTGAGCGTCCGCCAATGTTCAGGCCGATGGGCGCGTGCAGGCGGGCCAGTTGCTCCGCCGTCACCCCCTCGGCTTGCAGGCGTGCCACACGGCGGGCGTGCGTTTGGGCGCTGCCCAGCGCGCCCACGTAACCGGCAGCGCCGGGCAGCACAATTTTCAGCGCCGGGTCATCCAGTTTGGGATCGTGGGTGAGCAGTACCACGCTGGTTTCGCGGTTCAGTTGGATGTCTGCCAGCGCCTCATCCGGCCAGCGATTCACAATCCGGTCCGCGTGCGGAAAACGGGCCGGGTTGGCAAACGCGGTGCGGGGGTCAATCAGAATGGTGGCAAACCCCAACGCGCGGGCAAAGTCAATCAGATGCACGGCGATGTGTACCCCGCCCACAATCACCAGTTTGGGCGGCGGGCGATGCACCTCAAAAAAGACCTCAATATCGTCCGGTTGGCTGCCGGTGGAGTAGCGGCGCACCGCAGACCGGTTTGCCGCCAGCAGCGCCGCCGCATCCCGCCGGACAGAGTCGCCCCACGGCGCAGACAACAGCGGCCCGGTGGCCTCACCGCTTTCGGCAAAGAGGGCGCGCAAACCCACCCACGCCGCCGGGCCGCGGATGACTACCGCCGCCACGGCGGGCTGTTCCTGCTTGATGCAGCGGCCCAATTCTGAAAACAACCCGGACTGTCCGGCCAGCGATTCCACAAATATTTCGATACTGCCGCCGCAGGCCAGCCCCACCGACCAGGCCGTGTCATCGGCCACGCCGTACTGCAGCAGCCGGGGCCGCCCGCTTTTCAGCACCCGCAGCGATTCTTCCACCACGGCGCTTTCCACGCAGCCGCCGCTAACCGAGCCGGCCATCTCGCCGCGCGAGTTGACCGCCATTTTGGCCCCCACCGCCCTCGGCGACGAGCCCCACGTTTTGATGACCGTTGCCACAGCCACGGAATCGCCGCGCGTTTGCCACGTATCTACTGCCGCTAAAATATCTCTCATAACGCCCTTTAGCCTCTGCGGTGAACTTTCTGGCCCAATGTGTAAACTTTTGACTGAAAAGCACCTAACCTGTATTCTGTGGTTCAACCGGATTTCAGGGGGTAATGTTGCAATTCTGCAAAACGTAATGCGTAAAACGTAAAACTGCGCTTTACGTTTTCAACTTGTCATCTCCCTGAATTCCAAAAGAGCCTACTCTGTATTCTGTATTCTGGATAACTGCCGCCGATGACGCAAACAAAAATCTGGTGGGGCGTGGCCGGGCTGTGCCTGGCGGCGTTTTTGGCCGCCGGGTTGTTCGCCGCCCGCATCAACCAGCACCTCCCCCACTCCGAGGACGAAGCCGCCTATCTGTTTCAGGCGCAGGTGTTTGCCCAAAACCGGCTGACCGTGCCCACTCCGCCTCTGGCCGACGCGTTTTGGTCGCCGTTTGTGGTGGATTACCGGGGCCAGCGATTTGGCAAATACCCGCCCGGCTGGCCGCTGCTGCTGAGCACGGCAGTGCGCGTCGGGCAACCGTGGCTGGCCAACGCTCTGCTGGGCGGGGCTGCGCTGGCGTTGATGGCCGGGCTGGCCCACCTGTTTTACTGCCCCGCCGAGTCGGTTTGCCCCCTGCCCCTGCTGGCCGCCGCGCTGACGCTGGTCACGCCCGCTTTTCTGTTCCAGTCCGGCTCACTGCTGTCGCATCCGGCGTCGCTGGTCTGGATGATGCTGGCGCTGGCGTCGCTGGCAGGGGTGGGCAAACGGCCCGCGGCCGCTGTGCTGACCGGCGCGAGTCTGGGCGCAGCATTCCTCACCCGGCCCGTTTCGGCGCTGGCGGTGGGGGTGGTGGTGGTCGTTTTTCTGCTGGCCCTGATTCTGCGCGGCGAAACCCGCCCGCGCGCGCTGGGCTGGCTGGCGCTTGGCGGGCTGCCTGTGGCCGCTTTGCTGCCGCTGTTTGCCTGGCGGGTGGGCGGCTCGCCGTTGTTCAACGCCTACACGCTGGTCTGGCCCTACGACCGGCTGGGTTTTGGCCCCGATATTGGGCCGCAGGGGTACAGCCTGCACGCAGCCATTTTTGTCAACACCCGGCTCAAACTCTCGATGCTGGCCGGCGGGTTGTTCGGCTGGCCCGGCTGGAGTAATCTGATATTCCTGCCGGTTCCATTTTTGGCCCGCCGGGCAAACCGGTGGGACTGGCTGCTGCTGGCCGTCATCGCCGCAATTGTGGGCGTACACATCTTTTACTGGGCCTTTGGCGGCGCCGACGGCGGTCTGCCGCGCTACTATTACGCCGCCCTGCCCGCGTTTGTGCTGCTCACCGCGCGCGGCATCGTCATGGTGAGTCAAATTCTGGGGGAGTGGCGACCGGCGCTCCGCCTGCTGCCACCGGCGCTGGTGGCGCTGCTGGTGCTGTTCAACCTGATGTGGAACCTGCCGCCGCTGGTGATGGCCCAGCAGGGCAAGTACAACATCACCCCCGCCCCGCTGGAAACCGTGACTCAAGCCAATCTCCCCGAACCGGCGCTGGTGCTGGTGCAAAACGTGCAAAGCTGGAGCGATTTTGCCGCGCCGTTTGCCGCCAACCGCCCCACCCTCGATGGGCCGGTACTGTACGCCATCGCCTGGAACCCGGAACTGGCGCGGCAACTGCAACGCCACTACGCCAACCGTCACTGCCGGCAACTGGACGGCGCAAAACTCACCCCCTGCCCATCAGTGGAGGCCGCACAATGAAACCGACAATCAGGAATTTTACCCCCGCCGATTTGCCCGCGGTGCTGAAAATGAACAACCACGCCGTGCCGCAGGTCAACAGCCTCACCCCAAACGACGTGCTGTGGTTTGCCGACCATGCCGCCTGGTTTCGGGTGGCAGAACTGGACGGCAAAGCAGCCGCCTTTTTGATTGGACTGACCGAAGAGGCCAGCTACGACAGCGAGTACTTTGAATGGTACACTGCTCGCTACGCGAAGTTTTTGTACGTGGATCGAATTATTGTGGCCGGGTGGGCGCGGCGGCGCGGGCTGGCAACATCGCTGTACCACGATGCGGCCCGGTGGGCCGCACATCACGCGCTGGCGCTGGCCGCCGAAGTGTACAGCCGGCCGCCCAACGAGCCGTCGCTCCAATTTCACCGCAATTTTGGGTTTGCCGAAGTTGGCGTTCAGCCTGTGGAAAACGGGACCAAGACGGTAACCAAATTTTACAAACAATCCCCCTGATTACGCTCCCGTCCAGCGCTGGAACACCACCGAGGCATTTTGCCCGCCAAAGCCAAAGCCGTTGGCCATGGCAACGTTCACTGTGGCGGCACGGGGCTGGTTAGGCACGTAATCCAGATCGCAGGCCGGGTCGGGGTTTTCAAGATTGATGGTGGGAGGGATGTATCCCTCTTGCATAGCTTTGATAGCCGCTACCGCCGACAGCGCTCCGGCGGCCCCCAGCGTGTGGCCGGTCATACTTTTGATGGAACTGATGGCAACATTGTAGGCGGATTCGCCAAAGGCAGATTTGATAGCCAGCGTTTCAATCGAATCGTTCATTTGCGTGCCGGTTCCGTGCGCACCAATGTAATCCACATCCGCCGGCGACAGGCCGGCGTCGCGCAGCGCGCCGCTCATGGCGCGGGCCGCCCCGCTGCCGTCCTCGCGGGGAGATGAAATGTGGTAGGCATCGCTGGTGAGGGCGTAGCCTTTGACCTCGGCCAGAATCCGGGCGTCGCGGGCCAGCGCGTGTTCCAGCGATTCGAGGACCAGTACCGCGGCCCCCTCGCCGATGACGGTACCGTCGCGGCTGGCATCAAACGGGGTGATGGATTTTTGCGGGGTGTCGTTTCTGCCGGTCAGCGCGGTCAGCCGGCCAAAGGCGCTGACCACCAGCGGCGTGATGGCGCTTTCTGTGCCGCCGGCCAGCATCACATCGGCGTCGCCCCAGATAATGCGCCGCATCGCCTCGCCAATGCCGGAAATGCCGGTAGCGCAGGCAGACACCGAGGCGTTGACCGGCCCCTGAAAATTGTGCTGCATCGAAATAAAACAGCCCGGCATGTTGACCAGCAACGCCGGGATAGAGGTGGGGTTCACCTTTTTTGCGCCGCGCTGTTCCAGCACCAACCGCTGCTCCTCCACCACATCGGCCCCGCCGATGGCCGTGCCCACTTCCACGCCAATCCGGTGCGGTTCCTCGCGGCTCACATCCAGCCCGGAGTCATCCAGCGCCATTTGCGCCGCGGCCACGCCAAAATGCAAAAATGACGACATCCGGCGCACAGAACGTTTGTCCATGTAATCTAGCGGGTCAAAATCTTTCACAAACGCGGCTACTTTGCAGGGAAAATCGGTGGTGTCAAATTGCGTAATCTCCGTTACCCCACACTCGCCGCGCATCATTGCCGCCCAGGTTGAATCCAGATTGTTCCCAATGGGGCTAACCGCCCCCATTCCCGTGACCACTACGCGCCGCCGGTTTCCGTTGCCATCAAAATTCATTGTTCTCTCCTCTGAAATCAGGAATCAGGGGCCGGGAGTCAGGAATTGAAGTGTGCCTCAAGTATATCACCCTAAGCAAAGGGTTTCCCAACGTATCATCTCCCTTGAAAATAGGATTCAGGGGCCGGGAGTCAGG
>RFJF01000549.1 GCA_003695455.1 Chloroflexota bacterium | reverse complement strand
GTTGTGTTTATAACCGGGTGGCATAAATTGTTTTAAGCCATAACTTCTGTAAACCTGATTCTCTGCTTGATAAACACAGAACTTCGTTGATGAATTTATTTTGAGAGGAGGTGGTCAGTCAGCAACACAATATTTGGGTAACACATTGTAGTTTACCCAACAAACCATGCCTGAAACCAGGTATCAACCATTACCAATCATTATCTCAGGAGGAGAAAACTATATGTTTTCTAAAAAAATTGCATTACTTTTGGTTGTAGCTGTCGTGATGGGTTTGATCGCTGCCTGTGGCGGCGCCGCCCCCCAGCCCGAAACCGTAACGGTTGTAGAAACCGTTGTGGTTGAAAAAGTTGTAGAAGGTGAAACCAAGACCGTAGTTGAAACGGTTGAGGTTGTCAAAGAAGTTGAAAAAGTTGTTGAAGTAGCCCCCGAAGACCCCGATGCCAACCGTGTTCGCCTGGACGCCGTTATTGGCACCGAACCCCCCAGCCTGGACCCCGCGCTGGGTACCGACACCACCTCAATTTTCTTCATCCGGCAAATGTTTATGGGCCTGGCCGGCTTTGACCAGGACGCCAACGTGGTGCCGGAACTGGCTACCGACTGGGACGTATCTGACGATGGCCTGGTCTGGACCTTCCACATGCGCGATGACGTGCAGTGGGTCCACCGCGACCCCAACACCGGCGAATATGAAGCCATTCGCCCAGTAACCGCGCAAGACGTGGAATACGGCGTAAAACGCACCCTCAACCCCAACACCGCCTCTGACTACGCCTACGTGTTGTACGTTATTGACGGTGCAGAAGCCTTTAACACCGCCGACCCCAACGCCGAAGATTTTGCCGATATTGAAAGCGCCGTCGGCGTGAAAGCGCTCGATGACACCACCGTACAATTTACGCTGGGTGTGCCCGCCGCCTACTTCCCCTCCATTGCCGCTATGTGGGTTACCTACCCGCAGCCGCAGGAAGCCATTGACCAGTGGGGCGACAACTGGACCGAAGCCGGCCTGATTGTAACCAACGGCCCCTACACCCTGCGTGAATGGAACCACGGTTCTGACATCACCATTGAAAAGAACCCGCTGTGGGTTAACGCCGATGATGTTCAGATTGAACTGTTTGGCGGCCCCATCATTCAGGAAGCCTCCACCGCTATGGCCCTGTATGAAAACAACGAAATTGATATGATGGCCGACCCCGGCTGGGGCCCGCCCCTGCCCGATATGGACCGCATCAACGCCGACCCGCAGTTGAGCCAGGAACTGTTCATTGCGCCGCGTACCTGCACCTACTACTACGGCTTTGTTAATAGCAAACCGCCGTTTGATGACCCGCTGGTGCGTAAAGCCTTTGCCGCTGCCATTGACCGCCAGAGCCTGATTGACAACGTGGTCAAAGGCGGCCAGATTCCGGCCCACAGTTTTGCCCCTCCCGGCATCTTTGGTAACGTCGCCGACGATATGGGCATTGGCGGCTTCCTGGTTGAATCCAGCTACGCCGACCAGGTAAAACAAGCCCAGGAATGGCTGGCCGAAGCCGGCTACCCCGATGGCGAAGGGCTGGATGTACTGCTGATGCACAACACCAGCGAAGCCCACGCCCAGATTGCCCAGGCCGTGCAGGCTATGTGGCAGGAAGCCTTCCCCAAAGCCAACATTACCATTGAAAACCAGGAATGGGCCGTTTACCTGAAAACCCTGCTGCCCGACAGCCCGGTTGAAGAAAAGCCCAACGTTTACCGCCTGGGCTGGTGCGCCGACTACCCGGATGAAAACAACTGGGTTAACGAAGTGTTCAACAGCAAAAGCGGCCAGAACTACGCCACCTACAACAACCCCGAATTTGACAAGCTGGTTGAAGAAGCCGCCATCGAGCCGGACCCGGCCAAACGGAAAGAACTGTACAAACAAGCCGAAGATATCTTTATTGACCAGGATACAGCTATTGCCCCCATCTACTACTACACCTACGTGCGCATGTACAAACCGTGGGTTACACCTGTCATCAGACCCGTTTCCGGCGACCCGATTGCTCAATGGAAGATTGACTGGGATGCCAAAATGGCGGCTCGTGGCAACTAGCCCAAATGTTGTCCCGGCTTCTCGTATGAGAAGTTAACGTGCACACCAAAGCGACGCAGTCTTTGCCTGCAAAGGCTGCGTCGCTTACTTTACCATTTGTTGTTTGTCACTTGTCATTTGTCATTTGATGATAACAACTTGCTGTGCAAGTGACCAATGACCAGTGACCAATGCTCCAAAGCCCCAAAGGAGGAGTCATTTGACAGGTTACATCATTCGACGGTTGTTCTGGTCCATTCCGGTGTTGCTGCTGCTCGTGTTTGTGATTTTTTCGCTGATGCGGGCCATCCCCGGCGGGCCGTTTGACTTTGCCGGCGATAAAAGCCTGCCCAAATCTGTGGTGCAAAACCTTGAACGCCGCAACCACCTGGATTGGGAGTTGGGCTGGCAATTTTCAAGTTATGTGCTGGGTGATGACATAACCGGCGGTATTTGCAAAGGATTACCGTTTCTGGAAAGCTGCAAAGCCGTTATTGAATCTTACGGTTTGGGCGTCTCTCAGGGCCTCATTCGCGGTGATCTGGGCATGGCGCTCAAATTACGGGGCCGCACGGTCAATGACCTGGTTAAAGAATCATTCCCCATATCGCTCCAGTTGGGGGTGTTGTCAATTGCCCTGGCGCTGCTTATCGGGATACCGGCCGGTATTTTATCGGCGCTCAAGCAAAATAGTTGGGTTGATTACACCAGCAGCTTTTTTGCCGTGCTGGGCTTGTCCATTCCCAATATTGTGCTGGGGCCGCTGCTAATCTGGATTTTTGCGCTGACGTTGGGCTGGTTTGCCGTGGCCACATGGGGCGCAAAACCCCCCTTTATTTTGGGATTTATTCCCACCAACCTCTTTTCATGGGAATTTTGGTCACACGCGATTTTACCGGCTTTTACGCTGGGCACAGCTTTT
>RFJF01000045.1 GCA_003695455.1 Chloroflexota bacterium | reverse complement strand
TTCCGGCGAAAATTCCACGTCGTCGCATTTACTTTTGGCGTAGGTTACGGCCTCAATCACCTGGTCAATGCACTCTTCGCGGTCAATTTTCAGCTTGTATTTCAGGTGAATATCGCTGGTAGCCAAAAAGGTGTGAATCCGGTGGCGCGGCGCGTCTTTTACGGCGTCAAAAGCGCGGTCAATATCGGTGCGGTTGGCACGAGCCAGCCCGGCAATGACCATCGGCTGGCCGGTTTTGCGCCCCTCGGTGAGGGGGCCAATCTCCCGCGCTATGCGGCGCACGGCTTCAAAATCGCCGGGTGAGGCAATGGGAAAACCGGCTTCGCACACATCAACGCCCAGCCGGGAAAGCTGGCGGGCAATTTCCAGTTTTTCTTCAATATTGAGGGTTGCGCCGGGGGATTGTTCGCCGTCGCGCAGGGTGGTATCAAAAATAATCAGTGTGTCTTTTTTGGTCTGTTGGTCTACAGGACCGTCAACATCGGTACTCATGTCAGTCATCTCCCTGTGAGTGTTGGGGTTGATGACCGACATCTGGCCGCTAGCTGGCATATAACAGCCGGGTGTCGACCATCAACCCGAATTTAGTATTAAAAATTTGAAAGAAACAAACAGTGGACAAACGCGCTTAAGGCCACTAAGGTCAGCGTCTTTCATAAACCATCACCTCCTTGTGAGTTATTTTATTTTCTGCGATACGGCCGGTCTACCGGAACGGGTACGCGCCGGGGCACGGGTTGGGTCCGGTTCAGCCAATCATCCAGCGCTTCTCCCAACTTTTCCAACACCTGCCGGATTTTCTCCTGTACCGAGTCTGCTTTTTTGCGGTCTGCCATGATTCTTCCTGCGAATTTTGATGTTGACGCTTTATACAATACTACAATTTTTAGATGCGCCAGCTTAAAGGAAACTTAATACCGGGTGTTATGATAATATTCGGCCAGGAGTCTTGGCACTTAAGCGCATAGTTGGGTTTTTTGGGTAAATGCCGGGTAAACACAACCGGCAGGGATGGGGCAGGTTCCCGCCTCACCCCTGCCGGCAGACAGAATCAGCCCATCACCGAAATATCCACCGACGGGCGGAGTTCGGCGCAGACGGCCAGCACCTGGTGCAGGTTGCTGTTGACAAACTGGTCAAACAACCCTTCATCCACCTGCGTTCCCTCATCGAGCGCAGTGTAGGCCTGTTGTTCAAGTATGTAATCAAAGCGCGGCGCCCACTTGCGTGACCCCAGCCGGGCCGTGTTAGAGCAGTTATCAACCATGTAGGCTACGCCTTTGTAATCCATATACGGGTTGAGCGAGTCCACCGCCTCAATGATGGATTCGTTGGCTATTTCCGAGTAGGGGTGGCCGCGTTCGGCCAGCAGGTCACTTTGGGCCATCATAGTGGCAATGTACACCCCGGCTGTTACCGGGTGGATGGGAATGGCGTCCGGGTTGCGGTTGGCGCGCACTTTCTGGCCCACCTGCCACATTTCGGTGCCGTCAATTTTGCCCATGGGGTAGCGGGCGTACCGTTTGGTGGCGGCAATGACGCTGCGGATTTCGTTGCCGGAGGCCACTTCTTCGTAAATTTCCATCAGAATTTCAAAGGCCGGGTGGTACGCCGCCGAGTAGGCCAGCCGGAAGGTGTCTTTGTCTTTCTCGCTCAGCGATTCATACACGGCCAGCATCCCTTTTTTAGAGATGAGTTTGCTGATTGGCCCGGTAATGGATTCAACTGAATTGATAAACGCCTCTTCTTTTGTGTAGCCGTGGCGCAAAAACCAGCGGTACAGGCTTTCAACAATGCCGTGAACCGCCCCCAGCAGAATGCCACGCTCGCCAAAAATGTCTGATTTGTACTCAGACTCCAGCGTGGTCATAAAAGTAAAGGGCGACCCCAGCCCCACCGACCAGCCCAGCGCGTAATCGGTGGCTTTGCCGTTGATGTCCTGCTCTACGGCAAAGCTGGCGTTGATGCCCGCGCCGTTCACTTCGCGGCCCTGCTCGTACAGGCGGCGCACCGAGGGCCCCATCCCTTTGGGACACACGGCAATCACGTTGATGTTATCGGGAAAATATTTGCCGATGCTTTGCAAGTGGCCCAGCAAAAAACCGTGAGACAGCCCCAGGGTGGCGCCGGGTTTGATGGCGGCAAAGATTTTTTCGTAGTTTTCAGCCTGGGCCGCGTCTGAAATGAGCAGCAAAACCAGGTCGCTTTCGCCGATAACCTGGTACATTTCGCCCAGCGTGCCGTTTTCACGGCTAAAGCCGACGGCTTCGGCTTTGGCAAACGAGGATGAGCCTTCTCGCAGGCCAACTTTTACAGTGATGTCTGTGCCTTCCAGCGAGTCTCGCAGGTTTTGGGCCTGGGCCGGCCCCTGCGAGGACCAGCCAATGACGCCAATCTGTTTGATGCCCTCAAAGGCTTTAGGCAAAAGGGGAAAGAGATGCCGCCCGCCGCGCACAATGTATTCTTCTGTGCCGCCGAGGACGATTTTCTCTTTTTCAAAGACGTTGGTTTGAAAATCCAGAGACATAAGGGTGGTTACTCCTCCAAAATTTATTTGACAGATTTTAATAGTCTGCCCGGTATTGGGCAATTAAAGACGGTCACGTTGTTGGCGTGACCGTCGGGTGGTGCATTTTTTAATGTTTGCCGTTGGTGGCTACCGCCGCGCCATTGGTGCGGGGGCGTACCACGCCACGGGTCATGGCAATTTTGCCGGTGCGCATAATTTCCAAAATACCGTACGGCTCCAACACTTCAATCAAAGAGTCAACTTTGCTTGATTCGCCGGTAACTTCCACAATCAGCGTTTCTGTAGCCACGTCAACAATGCGGGCGCGGTACATTTCGGCCACGTCCATAATTTGGCCGCGCTGGGTGGCGTTGGCGTTTACTTTTACCAGCGCGGTTTCACGGATGACAGCCGGCGTGTCTGTAACGTCTTCCACCTCAATGACGTTGATGAGTTTGAGCAGGTTAAAGCGAATAACGTTGCGGCGCAGCATTTCTTCTTCGTCGGTGACAATGGTCATGCGGCTCACACCGGGGGTTTCGCTGTGGCCTACTGCCAGGCTTTCGATGTTGAAATTTCGGCGGCGGAACAGGCTGGCAACGCGGTTCAGCACGCCGGGTTTGTCTTCAACTTTGGCAATGAGTGTTTGTTTCATGATTGTGTTCCTCTCTCTGCGGGTCCAACGTGTTCGTCATAAATTTCCATGTCGGCAAATTGTTTGTGGGGCCGGCGAATCATGGCGTGCAGGTCTGCGCCGGCAGGAACCATGGGGTACACCATATCGTGCTGCTCTACCACAAACTCAATCAGCACGGGGCCATTGTGTTCACTGGCTT
>RFJF01000548.1 GCA_003695455.1 Chloroflexota bacterium | reverse complement strand
GGAAATTCCCGATCGGCTGGCAACCGAAATTGAGCGATGGTTGGAAGCCGGCGGGGTGGATTACCCCCAAATACCGGGGCTGGATAGCGTCCCGGCGGTAGATATGTGCGGCGTCGATGAGTGCGTCAAAACAGAGGCCGTCAACAAACCGGACGTGGAAGCGTGCAGTACAGACACTACTTGTTCAGATGTGTCCCAATTGGCCGAAGCCACGGTCGTGCCCTCGGCACCCCAGCCAGGCCCGGACCCTGTTGCCAACACCGTAGCCGGAATGGTTCTGGCAAGTATGGTTATTGTGCTGGGATATGCGTTGGTTAGTACCACTCAAGCTGAAAAAAAAGGGGGTGCCCACCCTGCGCAGCAGGTTCCCGTCTGGCAGGTATGGCTGATTCCGGTGCTGGCCTTGTTTGGGTTGGGTGTCGCCACATATCTGGCATACGCCAAGCTGGCCCATGCGGCGGTGGTTTGCGGGCCGGTTGGCGATTGTGATGCAGTTCAGGCCAGCAGCTACTCAGAGTTGTTGGGCATTCCGGTAGCTATCCTGGGGGCGCTCACCTATGTGGCTGTGTTGGGCATGTGGTTTGTCGCTGTTTGGCAGCAAAACAAGCGCAATGCTGACCTGGCCCGGTTTGGGCTGTTTGGCCTGGCGCTGATTGGCACGCTTTTTTCCCTGTACCTGACATTTCTGGAACCTTTTGTGATTGAGGCTGTGTGCGCCTGGTGCTTAACCTCAGCCAGTATAATAACACTTATTTTACTTATATCAACTCATATTCTGGTTCGGCAAACTCTGTCGCCAGTTGCTCAACAAGGAGACCCTTTACCATGAGTCATCACCACGAACACACCGCGCCTGAAAGCGGCACCCGGCTGGCCATTGTGGTCGCCCTGAATCTAACCATCACCATCGCCGAGGTTATTGGCGGGCTGGTTTCGGGCAGCCTGTCGCTCATTTCCGACGCCATGCACAATTTGAGCGACGCGGTAGCGGTAGTTGTGGCCTGGATTGCCATCCGGCTAAACAGCCGCCCCCGCAACGACCATTACACCTTTGGGCTTAAACGGGCCCAGTTGGTGGCCGCCATTTTTAACGCCGGCGTGCTGGTAGCAATCAGCCTGTACCTGTTTGTGGAAGCCTGGCGGCGCTTTATTCACCCCGAGCCTGTCTCCGGGGGAATTATGACCATTGTGGCCGGCATCGGTTTGGCGGCCAACATTCTGGGAACATGGTTGCTGGCCCGGGGGTCCAAAGAAAATATGAACCTGCGGGCTGCCTACCTGCACCTGTTTTCTGATGCTATTTCCAGTATCGGCGTTATTCTGGGCGGGCTGGCCATCATCTTTTTCAACATTACCTGGATTGACCCTTTACTCACAGTCTTGATTGGCCTTTACGTGCTGCGGGAAAGTTTGCTCATTCTGTGGCGTTCTCTGGAGATTATTCTTGAGGCCACACCGCCCGGACTATCTCTGCCCGACATCCGTGAGGCGGTGTTGGCCCAACCGGGCGTCGAGGGTCTCCATCACGTCCACCTCTGGCAGGTAGACGAACACGACATTCACTTTGAGGCCCATATTGAACTTGCTGACCAGCCGTTGAGTAAAACAACGCCCATCCGTGAGTCCATCGAAAAGATGCTGCATAACCGGTTTGATATTGAACATACCACGTTACAAATTGAAGACCGGCAAGGTGAATGTTGTACCAAGGAATTAGCCTGAGTATTATAAATTGGCCTATCTTGTCAACCCTAACGTGTTACATGTTCCGCAAACTCAAAACCACACGCAGCACCCAAACAGCAGAAAACGGCACGGAACGTGTACGGTTGAAAGCCCGCCAAAATCAACCACGCCTGGATTGGTAAAGACAAAGCAAAATAATCTATCAAAAAAAATTTATAGTCCATTCCTAGATGATGGGTGATGGCTTATACTTGGACTCGTTATCCGGGGAGCAATATTACCCATCACATAGAATGGGCTTCTATTTATGGCTACAGAAAGCACATTAAAGGAAGGCAGGCGTGCGCCCGGCAGCGAATGGCTCAAAAACCATCCCCGCTGGCTGGAAACCGCCTACAAATTCACCGAGAAACTCTTTTTGGGGATGTATCCGGTGCTGGGTCGGGTGGGATTCTTCAAACGGCTCATGGTTCCCGCCGAATCGCTGACCAAAGGTTACCTGTTTAACTGCCAGATGTGCGGCCAGTGCGTGCTGCACAGCACCGGCATGACCTGCCCCATGACCTGCCCCAAAAACCTCCGCAACGGCCCCTGCGGTGGAGTCCGCGCCAACGGCAATTGCGAAGTCATTCCCGATTTGCCCTGCGTTTGGGTGCAAGCCTGGGAACGCAGCCAGCAAATGACCCTTTACAGCGATGAAATGAAAATTATCCAGCCGCCGGTCAATCGCGCCCTGCACAACACCAGTTCGTGGGTGAATATGGCCGAAGGCGTTGACACGGTGCTGCCGGTGGGCTGGCAGCAGGCCAGCGGCAACAAGGAGGCCTCCGAATGACCGACGCTACCCCCATGCGCGCCGGCAGCCGGCTTGAAAAAGTGCTCCGCTCCGGCCGATTTGCCGTAACCGCCGAGCTGAACGCCCCGGACAGCGCCGACCCCGAAGATGTGTACCGCAACGCGCTGGTTCTGTCTGAAGTGTGCGATGGCATTAACGCCACCGACGGCTCCGGCGCCAACTGCCACATGAGCAGCCTGGGCTGCTGCGCTCTGCTCACCCGCGCCGGCTACGACCCCGTACTGCAAGTGGCCTGCCGGGACCGCAACCGCATTGCCATTCAGGGTGATTTGCTGGGTGCGGCGGCCATGGGCGTGAAAAATGTGATGTGCCTGACCGGTGACGACGTATCCAACGGCGACCAACCGGAAGCCAAACGCGTGTTTGATTTTGACTCGGTGCAGTTGTTGCGGGTGGCCCGGATGATGCGCGACGAGGGCGTGTTTCTCAGCGGCCGCGAATTGACCACGCCGCCAAAATTCTTTTTGGGCGCGGCCTCCAATCCGTTTGCTCCCCCGTTTGACTGGCGGCCTCTCCGCCTGGCAAAAAAAATCGAGGCCGGCGCAGATTTCATCCAAACCCAGTACTGCTTTGACATTCCCCGTTTGCAGCAATTTATGCAGCGCGTCCGAGATTTGGGCCTGCACGAAAAAGTGTTCATTCTGGTTGGGGTGGGGCCGCTGCGCTCAGACAAAGTAGCCAATTTTATGCGCACCAAAGTACCCGGCGTCTGGATTCCCGATGAAGTGGTTGACCGGCTGGCCAAAACCCCCAGAAAAAAGAAAAAGGCCGAAGGGATAAAAATATGCATCGAATTGATTCAGCAAATCCGCGAAATCCCCGGCGTACACGGTATCCATTTGATGGCCTACCGGCAGGAAGAAACTGTAGCCCAAATTGTTCGGGAATCCGGCGTGCTGGAACACCGGCGGCTGGATTTTGACGAACCGCACACGCGCAGAGCCGCCAAACATCCACCGGCCGGGTCAAGTCACCAGGACCCGACCGCATTTTAAAACTGTATTCGCAGGAGTAACGTTATGGAAACTACCATTAGTTCAAAAACAAAAACGGTTGTAATTGGGCCGGACCGGCCCTTTACCATCATCGGCGAACGAATTAACCCCACCGGACGCAAGCTGCTGGCTAAAGAAATGGCCGCCGGTGATTTTAGCCGCGTAGAGCGCGACGCGCGGGCGCAGGTAGAGGCCGGCGCGCACATGCTTGATGTGAACGCCGGTATCCCTCTGATTGACGAACCTGCCGTGCTGGCCCAAACCATCAAACTGGTGCAATCCATCACCGATGTGCCGATTTCCATCGACTCCTCGGTGGTGGCGGCGCTTGAGGCCGGGCTGGAAGCTGTGGAAGGCAAGGCGCTGGTCAATTCGGTGACCGGCGAGGAAGAACGGCTGGAGTCGGTGTTGCCGCTGGTCAAAAAATACGGGGCGGCTGTGATTGGCATCTCCAACGACGAAAGCGGCATTTCACATGACCCCGACGTGCGGTTTGCCGTTGCCAAAAAAATTATTGAACGGGCCATGGATTATGGTATTCCCAAAGAAGATGTCATCATAGACCCGCTGGTGCTGCCTGTTGGCGCGGTGCAAACCTCGGGGCGGCAGGTATTTACCCTGTTGCGCAGAATCAGGGAAGAACTGGATGTGAACACTTGTTGCGGCGCCAGCAATGTTTCATTTGGCCTGCCGGATCGCCATTCTATCAACGCCCACTTTTTATCAATGGCCATTGCGCACGGCCTGACATCGGCCATTACCAACCCGGTTCGGGCAGAACTGCGCACCGCCATCAAAGCGGCAGATATGCTGGCGGGCCACGATGAATACTGCATGGCCTGGATTCAATACAACCGCCAAATGCAGCCAAAAACAGAAGTTCGCGCCCGGAAACAACGCGTGTGATGTTTCCAACGGCACCTAAAATTTGCAAACCATGTTAACCTGAATATTAAAACGGAGAGAGGCGCAACTACACAACCTTTCTCCGTTTTTTGAATCCAATTTTTGAGGGATACAAAAATGACAAACCCAACATCTCCCCAGGCGGCCAGCAGCATCAGTTTTGATGCATTCCTGCCCCCGGACATGGCCATCAAGGCCGAGACAATTGGCGTGAAAAAGGCGCTGATGGGCCCGCGTAACACCGTGGCGCTGGCCGTACTGGCCGGCGCGTTCATCGCGATGGGCGCTATTTTTGCCACCACGGTCACCGCCGGCGCGGCGGGGCATCTTTCGTTTGGAATCACCAAACTGGTGGGCGGGCTGGTATTCTGCCTGGGCCTGATTTTGGTGATTGTGGCCGGCGCCGAACTGTTTACCGGCAACAACTTAATTGTTATGGCCTGGGCCGACGGCCAGATTAGCCTGCGGCAGGTGTTGCGCAACTGGACGCTGGTTTATGTTGGTAATTTCATCGGCTCCATTGCCACGGCCGTGCTCATGTTTTACTCGCGGCAATACACCTTTGGCGGCGGCGCCATCGGTCTGAATATGTTGAATATTGCCCACGGCAAAACCAGTCTGGATTTTGGGCAGGCTATTGTGCTGGGCATTTTGTGCAACGCGCTGGTCTGTCTGGCGGTGTGGCTCTGTTTTAGCGCCCGCACCACCACCGATAAAATTCTGTCGATCATCTTCCCCATCACTGCGTTTGTGGCCGCCGGATTTGAGCACAGTGTAGCCAACATGTATTTCATCCCGATGGGATTGTTTGTAAAAATGGGCGCGCCGGCCACTTTCTGGGAAAGCATTGGCAAAACCGCGCTCGATTTCCCCAACCTGACGTGGGGCAATTTTTTCATTGCCAACTTGCTGCCGGTGACCATTGGCAACATCATCGGCGGCTCGGTGATGGTGGGGCTGGTTTACTGGTTCATCTACATCCGCAAAGGGATAAAACCGGCTGCCGCAAAATAACGACTCTGTACAGCAGAACTGCAAAAAAGGCGGGCAGATTGCACTGTGCCATCTGCCCGCCTGCCAAATTTACGGCAACCGTTACACGTCCAGCGCTTCCGCAATCTGTTTAATGAGCGCCTCTTCTGCCTCGCTGATTTTACCGCGGCCTGTACCTTTTGAACTGCTCTCTTTGGCCGCCGACGCAACCTTATCGGCCACCAGCATCACCCACGCCTTGTACTCTTCGGCTTCGCCGGCGGTGGCTTTTTCAGCCAGCAGCGCCGCCACCTGGCCGCAATCTGCCAGTACATCGGCGGCCAGTTTATCGGTGGTGATTGATTCCTTGAGTTCCTGCTTTAAATCCTTGTAGTAATCTTTCACCGGGTCGCCGTCCGGCCCCTCTTTTTCGCGCAGCAACATCTGAATCAGCGAATTGTAGGGGTACTGTTTGGCCCCGGCAGCCAGCCCTTTTGAAACAGCCAGCGTTTCTTTGGTGGTACCCCAAAAACCGCTCTGGTCGGCGGCCAACACCGCCATGCCCACCATCGAAGGTGTCCGGTGTAGCAGAAACCACTCATCTTTGGTAAAATCTGATTTGTCAGTCATTGTTTTCTCCTTGTATAAAATTGGGTCAGGGTTCAGAGGCCAGATGACGACCTGCAAACCTGCTACTTGCCGCCTGCATTCATTTTCACCATCATCACTGTGCCCACAGGCTGTGGCTAATCAGGCGCAGACTTTGCAAGTCGAACCCCAAACCGCCAGCCATTATACCACCGAATGCGGCAGAGCGTAATACGCAACACAAACAGGAGGCACCAACGTGAGCCACCCCACCAACATTGAGCCGCGCAACCTGGCCGTACGCCATTTTGTGTACGCCCATTTTGTTCAGCACGCCCGCCCCCCGTCGGCGGCAGAGACCGCGCGGGAATTCAACATGTCTGCCGGGCAGGCCGAAGAAATCTACCAGAAACTGCACCGCGGCCATTTCTTATTCCTGGAACCCGGCAGCGCCCACATCCGCATGGCCAACCCGTTTTCGGCGCGGCAAAGCCCATTCCGCGTGACAACCGGCCGCCAAACCTACGCGGCCAACTGCGCCTGGGACATGCTCGGCATCCCGGCCATGCTGGGCGTTGACGCCCAAATTGAGGCCGAATGCGCCGATTGCGGCGGCAAAATCACGTTGGCCGTGAAAAACGGCGCCGTCCGGCATCACAATGAACTGATTCACTTTGCCGTTCCGTTTGCCCGCTGGTACGATGATCTGATTTTTACGTGAGCCACCATGCTCATCTTCCGGTCGGAAGAACATCTCCAAAACTGGTGCGATGCCCGAACTCTGCCGCGCGGAGCCACGCTGACCGTTGACCAGGTTTGGGCGCTCTCCCAACGCTGGTACGCCGACCGACTTGACCCGGATTTTTCGGGCAGAACGCCGGCCGAAGTGGCCCAAATTTTTGCCGAATTAAACCTGACCGGGCCATTCTGGCAATTTGAAACGAGCGAAAAATAGCACCACTTTTGCACCCTGAATATCATTTCTGAAAGGAACTTACCATGCAAGAATATCACATTGCAGTTATTCCCGGTGACGGGATTGGGCAGGAGGTTTGCCCGGAAGGTTTGCGCGCACTGAACGCCGCCGCAGAGATCAGCGGCGATTTTCGCCTGCACACCGAAACATTTCCCTGGGGCTGTGAATATTATTTGCAGCACGGCCAAATGATGCCCGACGACGGCCTGAAACGGCTGGAATCGTTTGACGCCATCTACTTTGGCGCGGTTGGTCTGCCGGCTGTGGTGCCGGACCACATCACCCTGCACGGTCTGCGCCTGCCCATTTGCCAGGGATTTGACCAGTACGCCAACATCCGGCCCAGCCTGCTCTTGCCGGGCGTCAACAGCCCGCTGGCCGGCAAATCGCCCGGCGATATTGATTTTGTGGTGGTCCGTGAAAACACCGAGGGCGAATACACCGGCGCGGGCGGGCGCACCCACCGCGGCCTGCCCATCGAGGTGGCGGTAGAGACATCGGTCTTTAGCCGGGTGGGGGTTGAGCGGGTCATTCGCTATGCGTTTGAACGGGCGCAACAGCGCCCGCGCCGGCACCTGTGCAGCGTCACCAAATCTAACGCCCAACGTCACACGCTGGTCATGTGGGATGAAATTTTTGAGGAAGTTGCCGCCGATTTCCCGAACGTTTCTACCGAACGGGTGCTGGTGGATGCCATGGCCGCCCGCTTTGTTTTGCACCCGGAAAGTCTGGACGTGGTGGTGGCCTCAAATCTGTTTGCCGATATTTTGACCGATTTGGGCGGCGCAATTTGCGGCAGTTTGGGGCTGGCTGCCAGCGGCAACCTGAATCCCACGCGAGACTACCCCTCGATGTTTGAGCCGGTGCACGGCTCCGCGCCGGACATTGTGGGGCAGGGCATTGCCAACCCCATTGCCATGATTTGGAGCGGGGCAATGATGCTGGACTTTTTGGGCGAAACAGAGGCCGCCGGGCTGATGATGGGAGCCATCAAGGCGGTTACTGCCGCGGGCCGGGTG
>RFJF01000044.1 GCA_003695455.1 Chloroflexota bacterium | reverse complement strand
TTATGTGCTCCTCGTGCAAAATAAGGATAAAGGCGGAATGAGAAAGGTGGAAGGAGAAAAACCGCTATTCGCCATTCGCCATTCGCCATTCGTTCCCTGTTTGAATTATCGCCGCTGTTGGCGGGCGCGTTTTTGAAAGAAGAGCGCCAGCGCCTGCACGTAATCCTGGTCGGTGTTGATGGCAACGGTGTCTACCCCCGCGCCGGCCAGCACCTGGTTTTTGGCATTGTTGAATTGCCGGGTCTGTTCCGCAAAGTGGCGCTGCCAGGCCCGGCTGGAGGTATCCGCCCAGGCGATTTCACCGGTTTCCGCATCTTCCAGCGCCAGCAGGCCGACGTTGGCCATGCTGCTTTCCAGCGGGTCCGTCAAATCCACGGCAATGACATCGTGCTTGCGGTTGGCAATGTACAGCGGATGCTTGTAGCCGGCGGGGTCGGCCAGAAAATCTGACACCAGAAAAATGATGCTGCGCCGTTTGAGAATCTGGTTGATGGTGTCCAGCGCCAGCCGCAAGTCTGTGCCGGTGCCGGTGGGTTTAAAGGCCAGCAGTTCGCGGATGAGGCGCAGTACGTGTTTGCGCCCTTTGCGCGGCGGAATGTACAGCTCAATCTTGTCCGTGAAAATCATCAGCCCCACCTTGTCTTTGTTGGTGGTGGCCGAAAATGACAGCACGGCGGCCAGTTCGGCGGCCAGTTCACGTTTGAACTGGCCGGTGGTGCCAAAATCGCCGGAGCCGCTGGCGTCAACCATCAGCATCACGGTCAGTTCGCGCTCTTCCACGTACCGTTTTACGTGCGGCTGGCCGGTGCGGGCGGTCACATTCCAGTCAATGGTGCGCACCTCGTCGCCGGGAACGTAGGGGCGCACTTCGTCAAATTCCATGCCGCGCCCCTTGAACACCGAGTGATATTCGCCGGCAAAGCTGTCGTTGACCAGCCGCCGGGTGCGGATTTCGATGTGGCGGATTTTGTTCATCAGTTCTGTGGTCAGCATGTTTATTTTCCTTCCACGGAAATTTGCGTGGCCGGCTTGAGATGAGGCGTCAGAAATTTATCCAGCGATTTCAGGGTGAACGGTTTGGTCAGAAAACCTTCCAGTTGCAGGGCATCTGCCTGCTGCTGTATTCGGTCCGTATCGTGCGAGCCGGTCATCAACACAATCGGCACGGCGGGCCAATTGTCTTTGACAATTTTTGCCAGTTGCAGCCCGGTCAGGCCGGGCATCTGCAAGTCTGTGAGCATCAGGGCAATGTGCCCGTCCTGGCGCATATTTTGCAGCCGTTCCAGCGCGGAGAAACCGTTACTGACGGCCGTAACACTGCAACCGGGGTAGCGGGTTCGGACGCCAACTTTCAGCACAGCCAAAATGTTGGGGTCGTCATCCACAATCAAGATTCTTTGGGTCATTTTTGAGGCTCCGTTTGGTAAAGGCCCGGGGTTTACGTCCACCGGGCCGGGTGGTGGGTAATTTACGGTACGTCTGTGTAATCCAGAATCCGCTGAACGATGTCAGCGCTGGATACGTTTTCGGCTTCGGCCTCGTAGCTGGTCAGCACGCGGTGGCGCAACACATCCGGGGCCACATTTTTGATGTCCTCCGGGGTGACAAAGCCGCGGCCTTTGATAAAGGCGTGAGCGCGGGCGGCCTGAATCAGGCTGATTCCGGCCCGTGGCGATGCGCCAAAGGCAATGTACGGGCGCAAATCGCTGAGGCCGTTGTTGCCGGGGTTGCGGGTGGTCAGCACCAGATTGAGCACGTAGTGCTTGATTTTGTCATCCACGTACACCTGTTTGACCATCTGCCGCGCCCGCAAAATCTGCTCCGGCGCAACCACCGGGCTGACCGTGGGCAGAACCGCGCCGGTCATCCGCTCGATGATGAGCAGTTCCTCATCGGGGCGCGGGTAATTGACCATTACTTTCAGCATAAAACGGTCAACCTGAGCCTCCGGCAGGGGGTACGTGCCTTCCTGCTCAATGGGGTTTTGGGTGGCAAGTACCAGAAACAATTTTTCCATGTGGTAGGTGCTGCCGCCGATGGTGATTTGGCGTTCCTGCATGGCTTCCAGCAGGGCGCTCTGCACTTTGGCCGGCGCGCGGTTAATTTCGTCGGCCAGAATCAGGTTGGCAAACAGTGGCCCCTGATGAATGGTGAACTCGCCGTTTTTGGGATTGTAAATCTGGGTGCCCACCAAATCGGCAGGGAGTAAATCCGGCGTGAACTGGATGCGCGAAAAATCGGCCTGAATGGCCTGGGCCATTGTTTTGATGAGCAGGGTTTTGGCCAGCCCCGGCACGCCTTCCAGCAGAATGTGCCCGTCGGCCAGCAGGGCGATGAGCACGCGCTCGACCAGTTGCTCCTGCCCGACCATCACTTTGTTGACTTCCGCCAGCAGGTCGTGCAGAAAAATGGCTTCGCCGGCAATTTGCTCGTTCAGTTGTCGAATGGTTGCAGTATTCATTGAATGCTCCTTTTATCAAATTTGTTGAAGGATGTGTGTCCAATCAAAAGTCGTAAATCGTAAGTCAGAATAGCACAGCGGGGCGGTTGGGGTCTTTAAGCGTAGTTCAAGCCAAGTTTAAGGCCAGTTTAAGAATGTTTGCCATCGCTGTGCGGCGGGGGTAGAATGGCGGGCAGCAGGGGGAAGGGGACATGAGACGGACCCAGCCTGCGGCACGGCAACGAGAATGAAAACGTGTAAGGGCGACCAACCGGTCACCTCTGCACCACAGCGTGGAAGGTTGTTTTTATCCTTTATCCTTCCGCCTTTATCCTTATTTTATGCGAGGAGCCAATCTGATGAAC
>RFJF01000547.1 GCA_003695455.1 Chloroflexota bacterium | reverse complement strand
GTATTGGTCCAACGCCTGAGCCGGGCCAAAATGGACGCGGTGGCTGCCAATTTACCGGCGCTGCTCCCCAACCTGGCACAATTTGAGCGGCTCATTGTCATCGGTTCTGACACCGAGGTGGCGCTGGATAACCAAATTTTTGGCAAACCCGGCTCGCCGGCCAAAGCAGCGGCCATGCTCAACCAGTTGCGCAACCGCGCGCACGATGTGTTCAGCGGCATCTCGGTGGGCCGCCTGTCGGGCCAAAATCCGGCGCAGACGGCAGTTGCCACCCGGCTGTCACACAGCACGGTTTACATGCGCCCCTACACCGATGCCGAAATTGCAGATTACGTGGCAAGCGGCGCGCCGCTGGACAAAGCCGGCGCGTACGGCATTCAGGATTCTGTGTTTGCGCCGGTGCAGCAGCTTGACGGTTGTTTTGCCGCGGTGATGGGTTTTCCTGCCCGTGAACTGGCCGGTGCTCTGTCAGATTTGGGGTTGTACCTGCCGGGACTGGCCCACACCTGCCGCCGCTTTACCGGCCAACCCTGCTGTCTCACCGCCTCACGGGCCGGTAAATGACTCACCCCGCCCCGCCGTCTGCGGCACACCACCGGCTGGCCGCATTTTTTGGCCTCACGCTCCAAACGCTGAGCGTGGTCTTTTTTGCCCGGCTCACCATTGACGTGGGCACGCGGATGATGTTTCCGTTCATCCCCCAATTTTCGCAGGGTTTAAATATGACCATGGTCGGCTTTGGCTGGCTGCTGTTTGTGCGTTCAATGGTGGGGGTGACCGGGCCGTTCTTTGGCGTGCTGTCCGACAGATACGGGCGGCGCAAGCTTATGGCCGCGGCGCTGCTTTCGCAGGCGGTGGGCGCGCTGGGGCTCATGCTGTTTGGTGGATGGGCCGCCGCCGTGTGGATGTTTATTTTTGGGCTGGCGCTGACCATTTTTGTGCCGGCCCAGCAAGCCTACATCAGCGATCAGGTAATTTACCGGCGCCGAGGACGCGCCCTGGCCGCCATTGAATTTGCCTGGGCCAGCGCGGGCATCATCGGTTTGCCGCTGATTGGCTGGATGATTGACACCTTTGGCTGGCAAACCCCGTTGCTGGTGCTGGGGCTGTTCAGCCTTGTTTTTGCCGCACTCACCTGGAGATATTTACCCACGCCGCAGCATCGCAGCCATATAGAAATGAATCTGGCTGCCACGTGGCGCGTGTGCCGCCGGCCCAACGTACTGGCAACCATTGGCGTGGGGCTGCTGCTCTTTTTGGGGGTAGGTATATTTGGCACCGTCTGGGGCATCTGGCTCAGCGCCGATTTTGGCCTGCCGGCTACGGCGTTGGGCATAGTAGCAACCGGCATCGGGCTGGGTGAATTGGCCGGTTCCGGCGGGGCCAGTTTGTTCATTGACCGGTTGGGCAAGCGGCGCGGCAGCATTTTGGGACTGCTGCTTTCGGCGGGGGCACTGCTGCTGCTGCCGGTTACGCAAAGCCATTTGGCGCTGGCGGTGGGCGGGCTGCTGCTGATTGGCGTGCTGGCAGAATTTACCGTGGTGTCGCTCATTCCGCTTTATTCTGAACAGGCGCCCGAGGCGCGGGCCACCGTTTTTTCGCTGGTGGGGCTGGGGGTAGCCATTGGGGTTTCTGTGGCTTCGCCGCTAACAGTCTGGCTGTGGGAAAATTCCGGACTGACCCCGGTGAGCGTTGTTGCGGCATCCGGCCTGCTGGCTGCCGCCGGACTCACCGCAAAATTTTTGCAGGAATCTGCATCCTGATGATTACTTTTCGCTCCGGTTTCTGAACACCATCCGGATTGGCGTTCCCAAAAAGCCGTATTTCTGCCGAATGCGATTCTCCAGATAACGCTGGTACGAAAAGTGGACCAAATCGGCATTGTTTACAAAAAAGACAAATGTCGGCGGGTCTGTGCGCGCTTGAGTCACGTAAAAAAACTTCAGCCGGTGGCGCTGCCCGCCTTTGGGCGGGTTTTCAGCCACGGCCTCGTGAACCAGCCGGTTCAGTTCTCCGGTGGGGATGCGGCGCAGGCGTTCTTCCTGCACTTGCAGGGCCAGCGGCAGCACTTTGGGGGCGCGCTGCCCGGTTTTGGCCGAAATGAACAGCACCGGCATGTAATCCAAAAACTTCAACCCGGCGCGAACTTCATCGGTGTACTCGTTGATGGTGTATGTGTCTTTCTCAACCAAATCCCACTTGTTGACGATGACAACCGCGCTTTTGCCCTCTTCCAGAATGTAGCCGGCAATGTGCGCATCCTGCGCGGTGACCATTGTTTGGGCATCAATGAGCAGCAGGCAAACATCGGCGCGGTTAATGGATTTGAGCGAGCGCAGAAAACTGTATTTTTCCACACCCGGCTCAATTTTACCCCGCCGGCGAATACCGGCAGTGTCAATCAGCACCAGTTCCAATCCTTCGTACTCAATTCGGGTGTCAATGGCGTCGCGGGTGGTGCCCGGCACATTGCTTACAATCACCCGTTCTTCACCCAGCAGCCGGTTGAGCAGCGATGATTTACCCACGTTTGGGCGGCCCACAATGGCAATTTTAATCGAATCGTCCTCCTCGTCCTCCTCCGGCGCGGGTGGGAGCGCCTCAATAATCGCGTCCAGCAAATCGCCGGTGCCGGTGCCGTGCAGCGCAGAAATGGGAATGGGGTCGCCCACGCCCAGGGCGTAAAATTCAATGGCCTCGTTGCGGCGGCGCGGGTTGTCGGCTTTGTTTACGGCCAAAATTACCGGTTTGTGCGTGCGGCGCAGCATATCGGCCACATCCTCATCCGGGCCGGTCACGCCGGCATCCACATCCACCAAAAACACAATCACCTCAGCCTCGGCCATGGCAATTTCGGCCTGCTGCCTTATTTCCTTTAAAAAGAGGCGGCTGGCAACACCGGCAGTGTAACCGGCGGTGGTTTTGCGCTCGGCTTCGCGGTCTGCGGCCTTGCCGGCAGACGTGGCCGAGGCCAGGTCAAAATCAAGGCCGCCGGTATCTACCACTACAAAATCACGGCCGCCCCAGTCGGCATCGCCGTACAGACGGTCGCGGGTAGTGCCGGCCAAATCCTCGATGATGGCTTTTCGCTGGCCCACAATTCGGTTGAACAATGTGGATTTTCCCACATTGGGGCGCCCCACCAGGGCTACAATTGGCTTTTTAACGGGAGTTTTTTCTTGCGTACGTTTTTGATTGCTCATCGGTTTATCACAGTTTGTCAGTAGTCACGCGTATTGGTTCATTTGGCCCGCGGTGTGGGCGTTCTAACCGGCGATACCCGGTCTGTGGCGGTAATAACCGCTTTGGGATTAATGGTTACATTCACGGTATCGGGCGTGATTGAATCGACCACCACGCCGGCGGGGGCCGTGACCACGGGTTTGAGTTGGTAAAATCCGGGCTCCAGTTCAGATAAATCAACCGTCACGCCAATTTCGGCGGGGTTGACGGAATTGGCGCTGGAATCTGCGCTCAGCATCACGTTGACCCGGTTGGGTGATGCCTTCCAGGTGTACTGCGGCCCCAGCCCGGTCTGCGAGACCGGACGCTGCACAGTTCTGCCAATGGTAATTTCAATGGTATCGGGCAAAATCGCATCAAGCCGCACACCGTCCGGTTTAAAAACCGTTGGTTGTAGTATATGCACACCGGGTTTCAGGTCAAAGAGGTCCACCAGCACTTCAACATCACTGGCGCGCAATGATTGCAACTGAGACAACGGCCCGGACAAAAATACCTCGGCGCGGTCCGGCGCTGCCCGCCACCAGTAATCGGGGTCAATGCCCTGTTGGGTAATTGGCCGCTCAAGCGTTACCGCGTCTTCGATGGGTGCAATTTCAACCGTCACCTGCACGCCGCCGGGGCCATTTTGTTCCTGCTCTGAAATAACCGTGGTTACACCGTCGGGCAAATTCAGGGGCACGGTTCTGACAATGCTTTCTGTGGCCTGATCAAGATTGATGGGAACGGTTTCAACCAATCCCGCAATCTGGCTCAACCCTTTGGGGTTGCCCACCACAGTGATGGCCGGCGGCTCTACGCTGATGTTGCTGACCCGGTAGCCGGGCGCTACCTGCCCCTCTACATTTACCCGCACCGACACATCCTTGTAGCCAAATCGTTGTTCAATGGGGATGGTAAGCTGCACGGTGGGCGGCGAAATAGTGACCCCGCGCACGGTCCGGTCATTTTGATCTTTGGCCACAACATCACGGGTGGCCTGAACGGTTTCTTTGGAATTTCTGATGAAAATATCGGCCACGGCCCGCGCCACCTGGTCAACCTGCGATACCGGGCCGGTGATTTCAACCTCGGCGGGTTCGGCGGCAGGCGTACGCGCGGTGTACCCCAGCGGCGGAGAATCGAGAACTTCAACCTCGATGGGCATACTGATGGTGCGCAACGCCTCAATATTTACGCTGGCGGTGCGGGGTTGCTGGTCAACAATTTCAACCAACGGGTCTGACACAACCACCTGCACCGGCACATCGTCTACGCCCTGGTGAACGTTGGACAAATCAAGGGTGGCCTTGATTTTTGTGGGAGTCAGATTAGCCCAACTGCTTTGCGGGGCAATCAGCCGCAACCGAACAGATTCCGGCGCCGGCGATGTGTTGACCAGGCCGGTGGGCGGCGCAATCACCTCGATGGGAATGCTTTGGGGGTAATCGTTTTCAATGGGCGGGTTTTGCTCTCTGACGGCGGCAACCCATATCAACACAGCCAATAAAAGCGAAATAAAAATGCTGCCAAAATTCTTTATTAAAAACCGCACAGCGGTTAAATCCTCTTTTAAAAGAAATTATTGCGGGTTATGAAGTTGATATTATTGTACTCCACGCGCAACCAAAGCACAAGCAACTTCACATAAATAGGTGCTTTTCAGTAAAAAGCTTGT
>RFJF01000546.1 GCA_003695455.1 Chloroflexota bacterium | reverse complement strand
GTGTGAAAGCTTTTTTTCTTGCAAGGGCAAGGTATAACTTTAATTGTAAAATTGATGGGAAGATTTTTTTGTGGAAGAAATCCCCCGCTACCTGCCGTCCGGGCAGGGGCAGCACGTCTTTGTGACCATCGAAAAGCGGGGCATTCCCACCTACGTGGCTATGCGCAACTTTGCCCGCGCGCTCAACATCAACTCGCGTGATGTGGGCTGTGCCGGGCTGAAAGACGCCCACGCCGTCACCCGGCAAACGTTGTCGCTCAATCTGGTCAACCCGGACGACGTGCGCGCGCTGGAACTGCCCAACATCAAAATTCTCAGTGTAGAGCGCCACCACAACAAGCTGAAAACCGGCCATCTGGCGGGCAACCGCTTTGTCATCCGCGTGCGAGACGTGAACCAATCGGCGCTGCCGGTGGCGCAGGCCGTCATCGAACGGCTGACCCAACACGGCGTGCCCAACTTTTTTGGGCAGCAGCGCTTTGGCTACCGCCACAACACCGACAAACTGGGCGAGGCGCTGGTGCGCAACGACCCCGTTCGTTTTGTGGCCGAATATCTGGGCGAACCCCAACCCCACGAGGCGCGGCACATCTTTGCGGCGCGGAAACTGGTGGATGAGCGTCGGTGGGAAGAGGCGCTGGAAGCGTGGCCCAATGAACTGCCGGACGAGAAGCAGGCCATTGCTGCCATTCTGGCGGCCAACGGCGAACTTTCGGCGGTGTTCCAGCCGGTCAACAAAAAAATGAAAAGCCTGTTTGTTTCGGCATTTCAATCCCGATTATTCAACGCCCTGCTGGCCCAGCGCATGGAAATGGATTTGCTGGGCGTTTTGCAAACCGGCGATGTGGCCTACCTGCACGGCAAGGGCGCGGCCTTTCTGGTAACCGACCCCGCCGCCGAACAGCCCCGCGCCGACAGCTTTGAAATCAGCCCCTCCGGGCCGCTGTTTGGCCCCAAAACCCTGCGCGCCCAGGGCGAACCGGGCCGCCGCGAAGACGCCGTGCTGGCCGCCAGCGGCCTGGCTGCGGAGGATTTTACCGTGGCCGGGCTGAAAATCCGGGGCGCGCGCCGCCCGTACCGGTTTCAAATAAAACAGCCCAACATCTGGTGGGATGACGGGCTGATGGTATCGTTTGAACTGCAACCGGGCGCGTACGCCACCACAGTCATGGCAGAAATTATGAAGCCGGACCGCTAAACCGGGCCGCTATGCATCCTCCAGCGATAATTCCGTTTGCTCCAGAATCTCATCCATCACGCTGCGCACGGTGCGCCCGCGCAACTGGCTTTCCGGTTTGAGAATGAGCCGGTGCGCCAGCGTAAGCGGCGCCAGCTTTTTCACGTCGTCGGGAATGACAAAATCACGCCGGCGCAGTGCGGCAAGCGCCTGGCTGGTTTTGTACAGCGCCAGCGTGCCGCGCGGGCTGGCCCCCAGCGCCAGCGCCGGATGGCTGCGCGTGGCTTGCACCAGCGCCAGAATATACGCCTCCAGCGACGCATCCACGTGAACCGCACTTGCCTGCCGGGCCAGTTCCGGGAGATGTTCGCCGTTTACCACCGCCGCCAGCGTTTCCACCGGGTGCGATTCTCGCTGGCTGCGCACAATTTGCAGCTCGTCATCCGGGGCGGGGTAGCCCAGTTCAAGCCGCATCAAAAACCGGTCAAGCTGGGCTTCCGGCAGGGGGAACGTACCTTCGAACTCCACCGGGTTTTGGGTAGCCAGTACCAAAAAAGGGCGGGGCAGTGGCCGCGATTGCCCATCCACCGAAACCTGCCGTTCCTGCATGGCTTCCAGCAGGGCGCTCTGCGTGCGGGGCGTGGCCCGATTAATTTCATCGGCCAGCAGAATGTTGGCAAACAGCGGGCCGGGCCGGAACTGGAACTTGCCCTGCTGCTGCAAAAAAATGGACACGCCGGTGATGTCGTTGGGTAGCAAATCCGGGGTGCATTGCAGCCGGTTAAAGCTGACGCCCATGCTCACAGCCATACTGCGGGCCAGCATGGTTTTGCCTGTGCCGGGCACATCCTCCAGCAGCACGTGCCCCTGGCAGAGCAGCGCCACCAACAGCAGTTCTATCTGCTCGCGCTTGCCAATGATAACGCGCTCGACGTTTTGAATAACGTGTTCTGCAAATTCAGGAATGGTTGGGGTTGTCAACGTTGCCGCCCCGTTCAGGCTATCACTTGATTGGCAATTTGGGCGTACAACGCCGTGACCGGGTGGTCCGGGTGTTTTACCGCAAATACCCCCGCACTGGCCAGGGCCATCAGTTCGTCGGAGTGGGGCAGAACCGCGGCCACATCGGCGTGGTACAGCTTGGCAACCTGCGCCCGCACCTGCTCAAAATCGTACACGCGGGGGGTTTTGTTGACCACAATCATCAGCCGGGGAACGTTCAGCTTGCGGGCCACTTCAACGGTAACGCTGGTGCCCTGATAATCCTGCTGGTCGGGGCGCATCAAAATCAGCAGGGAGTCAGAAATGGCAATGGAGAGCAGGGTTTCCTGATTCAGGCCGGGGTGGGTATCCACCAGCAGAATGTCGAGGTTGAGTTGGCGGATTAAATCCTGAAATCCATCGTTGAGTATGCCTACGTTGTAGCCTTCGCGCAGCACCCGCGCAATCTCGCCGGCTTTGATGCTGGACGGAATGAGATACACCGCGCCGGGCACATCGCCGCCAAGCTGGGCGGTTACATCGTGCGCCGTGTCGGCGATGCCGCATTTTTCCCACAGGTAATCGTTCAGCGAATTTTTGACCGTGCCTTCGTCCAAACCAAACAGCACGTGAATCCCTGGCGACTGGATATCGGTATCTACCACGCCCACGCGCAGCCCCCGGCCGGCCAGAATTGCTGACACGTTGGCTGTGGTATTTGATTTGCCCGTGCCGCCTCTGAATGAATGAACCGAGACAATCTTTGCCATTGGTGTTACTCCACTGCCTGACGTTGTGCTTCAGCCGGTTGCCAATTTTGGGGTGGTTTTCGGCTGATTTTGGCCCGGTTTTGGGGCCGCGGTAAAATTGAGGGGTGTGAAAAGAGCATACTCGAACAGCCGGGTTTGCGCAAATAATTGGCAGATTCATCGGGGGTGGTGAGTGACCACCTGCTACCCTGCAACGAGGTTGAAATATGAAACAACCGGACATTTTTGTGATTGGCACGGCATCGCTGGATGTGCTGCATCTGGCCGATGGCCGCACGGTGCGGGCCGCGGGCGGTGCGGGGTTGTACACGGCGCTGGCGGCGCGCAAAGTCGGGGCAGTTGCCGGCCTGTTTGCTCCCAAACCGGCAGAACTTCCCCCGGCGCTGGCCGGCGCGGCGCGCCAGATTGCGTGGATTGGGCCGCAGATTCCGGCAGCGGATTTGCCCCGGCTGGAAATTGCGCACCACGGGCAGGGGCAGGCCACCCTGCTGGACGCATCGTGGGGGGCAGAAGCGCAACTGACGCCGGCGGCAATGCCCGCGGTGGTGGCCCAATCGGCGTGGGTACACAT
>RFJF01000545.1 GCA_003695455.1 Chloroflexota bacterium | reverse complement strand
GTTGTTAAGTGGAATTGCCAACGCGGTTGTCAAAAAAACAGGTCTGTTGACCCTGCTGGTGGTGGCAGTGACCCTGGTTGCCGCTGTGCTGTCTGAGCAACTGGAGCTGACCATGCACTTCCGTAATCTGATGCCACAGGACCACCCCATGGTTCAGGAGTTTAACAAAATCATTGATGATTACGAGACCGCATCCATGATTATTGTCGCGGCCATCGGGCCGGATAGTCTTTTGCGCCCTTTTGCCGCAGAGCTGGCCCCAAAATTAAAGGGATTAACTCAATACCTGAAACGGGTGGATTACCGCCTGGAAAAGGAGTTCTACGAGAACCACGGTTTAATGCTGCAAAAAACCAGTGACTTGAAAAAGTCCAGGGAAATATACGGGGACGGCCGTTTACTGCCCCTGTTGACCCACCTGAACAACAGCTTTGAGCGGGTTTACGTGGCAGACGAAAGCAGCCTTTCTACCCGGGAAAAGGAAAATAACGCGGTGCGTTTTCTGGACAATATTCAATACTGGTTGGAAAGTATGCAGCGCTATTTGATACAGCCGGAGGCGGGGAGCCCGGAAAAGGCCCGCCTGGCGGTGGAACGCCTTTTGATTGGCGACGAGTATTTTGTCTCCCCTGACCGCCGGATGTTGATGATGTTTGCCCAGCCAACCTTCTCTATTAATGAAATAGACCGGGTAATTGCCGCGGAAACGGCAGTGGACAGCCTGGCCTCGTGGCAGGTGAACGGGCAGACGGTGCGGCCCAAAGTTATCGCCTCAACCGCTACTATTCGCCGGGCGCAGGAACAGGTACACGCCCTTTTTCTGCGACAGGTCAATATTTTTCCGCCGCCGGGGCTGGATGTGGAAGACAATTTCTTTGCCCGCCAGCGCCCACCGTCAGAAGAATTTCCGGGCCGGCGCTACCTGGGCATCTGCGCCCCCGGGCTGCGTTTAAAAACCACCATGATCCGCGTTTACGTGGCGGTACTGGCCGCCGCGCAGGTCTTGTTTGAAAACTACGGTCAGGCCGCCGACCCGTATATGACCCTGGTGGGCTACTTCAACGCCATGCGTGACCTGGGCGGTATGCGCCGGGTGGTGGATGACGCGGTACGCACCCGGTTACAGCAAATGAAAAAACGCGGATTGGCTAACCGCTATCTCCAACACTGGGGCGTCGAAGAGTTAACCTCGCGCAAAAGCGCCACCGATATTCCCCAAACGCTTGACCGGCTGGAAGCGCCCTTCACCCCCCAGGCCAAAGCCGAACGCAGACAAAAAGCCGGACGCGGCCAAAAAAGTGATTTCTCCCGCGTACCGATTGACGTGTTGCTGGCAACCAATATGATTTCGGTGGGGGTGGATGTGAAACGGTTGGGGTTGATGGTTGTTTCCAGCCAGCCAAAAACCACTGCCGAATACATTCAGGCCACCAGCCGGGTGGGGCGCAGTAAACCGGGACTGGTTTTTACCGTCTTCAACTGGGCCAGACCCCGCGATTTGAGCCACTACGAACGCTTTGAACATTACCACGCCACCTTTTATCAGCAGGTTGAAGCGTTGTCGGTGACTCCCTTTTCAGCGCGGGCGCTGGACCGGGGATTGGCAGCGTTGCTGGTTTCGCAGGTGCGGCTGGCCGGCGCAGATTTCAATGAGAACGGCAGCGCCGGCCTTCTGGTGCGAGACCACCCCACGGTAAGCGCCGCGCTGAAAACCATCAGCCGGCGGGCCGAGCGGGTTTCCGGCCAGACAGATTTGGGGCAAAGCGTCAAACAGGCGCTGGAGCAGAAACTGGATGTCTGGCTGCACGACGCTGCCCAAAAACGTAAAACCGGAGCGCAGTTGGGCTACCGGGGCAAACAGGATGGTATCACGCTGCCGCTACTGGAGCCGCCGGGGCTGGGACATTGGAACAGATTCACCTGCCTCAATTCACTCCGCAATGTTGAGCCGGGCGTCAACCTTGTCTTCAACGATTACGGCATGGACCGCGAACCCGAACCGGAACCGAAGGCCGCAGATGAGGCGGAGGAAACCAAATGAGTCACATTAACCCCAAAGTGGGCGAACTGCGCCCCAGCCAGTTGCTCTACACATACGGCATCGGAGCCATTGTTGACCTGCCCAACCTGTCGGTTATGGTAATGGGGCTTGAAGATTGGCCGGCAGACCCCGGCACATCGGCTGAAATTGTGGAGGACCGTTTGCTGGCCGCGGTACAGTGGAAATTGGGTCACCAGGTTAAAAAGCTGCTGGCACCGCCGGTTGTAGCGGACAGCAGCGGCCCGCTCAACCCCTTTGAGCCGGAACAGCAGACCGGTGTGCCGGTAGCGGCCTTTCCCCGCTGGATGCTCTGCCCGGCCTGCCGTATGCTGGCCCCCCTTGACAGTGGTTTGTTTGAATTCAAAACGCCCAATCCATTCCATCCGGATCAGGCTCGATACGTACACCACAACTGTACCAAATCCGGAAAACCACCCACTGCGGTACCGGCCCGTTTTATGACGGCATGTGAAAACGGTCATCTGGATGATTTCCCCTGGCGGGATTTTACCCACAAAGGGCCAACTTACTGTACCGGTGTATTGACTCTGTCGGAATACGGGCCCTCCGGCGAAGCACGCGACCTGGAAGTAAAGTGCACTTGCGGCGCGCGCCGCCGGCTGGCCGACGCCTTTGGCGAGAGCGGAAAACAAACCATGCCCATCTGCCGGGGGCGGCGGCCTCATTTACGGGATTTTGAAGAGGGTGGCTGCAAACAGCAGGTCAAGGCCATTCTGCTGGGTGCATCCAACAGTTGGTTTCCGGTAATTATGAGCACGCTGGCCTTGCCCGGCGCCAGTAATAAACTGGGTTTGCTGGTAGAAGCCAACTGGGCCACGCTCAAACACGCCGTCGAGCCGGTAGTCATTACCGCCTTCCGGGCCAGCGGAAATTTAAAGGATTTTGGCGAGTTCAGCGATGACGAAATCTGGACGGCTGTTGAGGCCTATCGCCAGGCGCAGGAAGCCGGCAACGGCGAAGAGGAGGGGCCATTCGATTTACGAACGCCGGAATGGGACATGTTGACCCAGCCGGCACATGCCCCTCAAACAGACGATTTTCAATTACGGGAGGTGAAGGTTCCGCCGGCTTACGCCGCTCTGCTGGATCAGGTGGTGCTGGTGTATTTCACCTTGGCGGGTTTGGCTCGTCTGGCTCGCTACAACGTAACGGCGGAGGAACTCGCCGGTCGCCAAGGGAAGGTGCGATACTACGAGGGCACGCCGATTCCCACCAGTGTCGTGCCACTGGGC
>RFJF01000544.1 GCA_003695455.1 Chloroflexota bacterium | reverse complement strand
TTTGGTGTTAGATTGCTTATTATCCCGATAGTAGCCGCGCCGGATGAAAAACCTGCGCAGAAACGGTAAAAATTGTGTAAAACGTAACAACCACAGAGATTGTAGCCAGCGCGCGCAGAACACCAAATCTGGCCGGCTGATTGGTCTACTGTATAGGTGTGTTTTCGGCAGGAAAGGATGCGAGGTAAAGGCAAAGATTAGAAAATTTTAAGTCTTCACATGGATTTCAAACTTTTACCGCTTGCCGGGGAGCGGCTGCGGCCGGCAGGGGTGCGCCGGTGCGCAGGGCGTGGTAAATGGCGTCCATTTGCTCGCCGGCTGCATCCCACGAGAAGTGCTGGATGACCCGCCGGCGCAGGTACCGCCCCACCCGGCGGCGCTCATCCGCCGAAAGATCCAGCGCCCGCAGCAGCGCCAGTTTGAGCGCGGGGGTGCTCATTTCGGCGGCATAAATACCACCGTCGCCCAGAAATTCCCGGCTGACCGGGGTGCTGAAGGCCACGGTGGGCAGGCCCAGGGCCATATAATTGAGGATTTTGCCGCTGCCTTCGGTAGCGGACATTTTTGGGGCGGTGGCAATATCGCCCAGCGCCAGGTAGCGGGGCGCGTCCTGATAGAGAATTTTGTCGGTGAACGTCACCTCGTTGGTCAGGCCCAGTCGCTCGGCCATATCCTGATAGGTTCCCACGCCGGGGTAGCCCATCAGCAGCAGGTGAAAATCATCGCGCGATTGTTTGATTTCGGCCAGCGCCTCCAGCAATTTGCCCACCCCCTGGTAGGCTGCCAGCACACCCAGGTAGACGATGATCTTTTTATCGGGCGGCAGGCCGAGTTTGGCCTTGAGTTGCGCTTTTTCGGCGTTGGAAAAGTTGGCCGGGCTGAATGTATCGGCGTTGACGCAATCCGGGGTGGGGAAAATGCGGTCCGGCGGCACGGAGAACTGCTCGGCCAGCACGTTGGCGGCGTGGGTCGAACTGGTCAGCACCACGTCGGCGGCGTGGTCAATGCGGGTTTCCAGCCAGCGCAGTAATTTGTAAAAGGGACTTTTTGGTTTCAGAAAATTGTGGTCCAGCATTTCGGCGGTCAGGCTGCCCTGAAAATCAAAGACCAGCGGCGCACCAGTCAGTTTGCTGAGCACCCAGCCAATCAGCCCGCCTTCGTGCAGGTGGGCGTGGATGATGTCCGGCTTGTGGCGCAGCACGTGCAGCAGCGACATCCCCGCCAGCAGCACATCCAGATACAACTTGTGGCGCGACGACCCCACAATGACCCGGTAGTTGAACGGCACGCCCCAGCAGCGTTTGGTTTTGATGCCGGGAATGTCTCGCCCGTTGGGGTAGGCCAGAATTGTTACCCGGTGCCCCATTTTCTGCAAAATAGTGGCCTCTTCCAGAATCCGCACGTGCGCGCCGTAATCGGCAAAAAACATAGTCGGCGAAAGCATCAAAATATTCAATTGGCGGGTTTGTTCATTGTTCATTTTTAATTGTTCATTGATTGATCAGCGCCAGTTTTTGCCGCCGGCTGAGCCGTTTAATTTCGATTTCCCGGCGCTGGGCCGAAGCCCGGTCCGGGTGGGTTTCGGTGTACGCCAGTTGTACCGGGGTGCGGCTGCGGGTGTATTTTGCGCCGCGACCGGCGTTGTGCTCGCGCAGCCGGCGCTCGATGTTGGTGGTCCAGCCGGTGTAGAGCGTGCCATCGGCGCAACGCAGAACGTAAACCGTTACCGCCATCGCCCTATTTTTTGTCGCCCGAGTCGCGTTTGCGGAAACCGCCAAAACCCACCCAGCGTTGCCAGAAGCCGGGTATTTCTGCGCGGGCGTTGGCCGACAGTTCCGGGTCAACAAAATTTGAGGCTTCAAAATCAGTGAGCCAGTTGCGGCGCTCAACCACCGCCGCGTCCACATCCTGCGCCAGCAGTTCCGCCGCATCGTCCCCTTCGGCGGCCAGCCGGTTGCGCAGGTGGCGCAGTTCGGCAGTGTACCGGTCCAGCCAGTGAAGCAACCGCTCCCGATTTTCCAGAAAATCCTGGGCAATGCCGTCGGGGTCGCCTTCTG
>RFJF01000543.1 GCA_003695455.1 Chloroflexota bacterium | reverse complement strand
GGTGGGCACCGGGCTGTATGGCAACTGGATTACCAGCCGTGTGCTGCAAGAGAACGCGCTGGACAACGCCACCAATGAAACCACGCTGCAAGTTGAGCAAATCACCGCTTTTCTGAATAACGCCCAGGAAGACATTTTGCTACTCAGCGAACTCGGGTCGCTGCAAGCCCTCATAGAGGCCCGCACCCAAAGCGCCCCGGCCATTGCAACCTGGCGCAATCAGGTTCAGCAGGATTTTTCGGCCTTCTCCCGGCGGCGCGGCATTTACTACCAAATCCGGTATATTCTTGAAACCGGGCAGGAATTCATCCGCATTGATTCAATTGATGGTGAAATCCGCGTGATTCCGTTTGATTCTCTGCAAGATAAATCAAGCCGCTACTATTTTCAAGACACAATGGCGTTAAACCGGGGCCAAATTTTTGTCTCGCCGCTGGATTTGAACCGCGAATTTGGCGAGATTGAAGTGCCGTACAAGCCGGTTATCCGCTACGCCACCCCGGTTTTTGACAGCGGCGGTGCGCGGCGGGGCATTGTTATCACCAACATTTACGCCGATAAATTTCTTGATGTCATCCGCCAGGCCAGCGATGGCACAAAAAACCTGCTGCTGGTTGACCAGGACGGTTACTACCTGGTCAACCCCGATAAAACATTGGAATGGGGCGGCCCCAATGACCTGAACAGCGGCGCCGCTTTGCAAGACGCGCAACCCGATGCCGCCGCAGAAATCCTGTCGGGGCAGCCGGGGCAGTTTATCACTGAAAAGGCGCTGGTGTACATCCCTGTTTACCCCAACCCCAACAACCCCACAACATTTTGGGTCATCATCCACGAAGAACCCGTAGACACCATTTTTGCCGCCGTGTGGAACTTTAGGGTAGCTGCCGCATCTATTTTGGTGCTGGCTGCGGCCATTGCCACGGCTATGGCGCTGGTTTTGGCCCGCAGCCTGACTGCGCCCATTCGCAACTTACGGCAAAGTGTAATTAAATTCTCGCGCGGTGAACTCACCGAAATGGTGCCAATTACCAGCAATGACGAAATTGGCGAGCTGTCTGAAACATTTAACGAAATGGCTGTGGCGCTGGACCGCTCTCGCACACAGCGGCAAAACCTGCTGGAACGGCTCATCAACGTGCAGGAAGAAGAACGCCGCATGGTAGCCTACGATATTCACGACGGGTTAATTCAGCGACTGGTGGGCGCGCGGTTGCAACTTGGCAATTTTATCAGCCAGCGCCGCCACACAGAGGCCCCGCCCGCCGAGCAGGCGCTTGAACGGGGGGCAACACATCTCAGTTCGGCCATTGTAGAAGGACGCCGGCTGATTGAGGGACTGCGCCCGGCCATGCTCGATGATTTGGGGCTGGCTCCCGCCCTGCACGAGCTGGCCGAACAGGTTGCCGCAGAAATGAATTGCCGGCTTGAATTTTCATCAGATTTGTCTGATGACCGGCGCCTGCCCGCCCCGCTGGAAACTACCGCCTTCAGAATTGTGCAAGAGGCGCTCAGTAACAGCCGCAAATATTCGCAATCAGACCGGTTGCAGGTTCAGTTGTCACAAGCCAACCAACACCTTGAATTGACGGTTCGGGACTGGGGCGTGGGCTTTGACACCGGCTGCATGTTTGATCAGGATCACCGCTGTATTGGCCTGGCCAGTATGCAGGAACGGGCCAATTTGGTGGGCGGCCGTTGCACCATCATCAGCAAACCGGGGCACGGAACCACCATTCAATCAAAATTACCGCTGGAGCAGTAAATGAGTGAAATTCGGGTACTGATTGCCGATGACCACGGTATAGTTCGTGAAGGGCTGCGCAGTATGCTTGAAAACGCCGGCCTGACCGTCGTTGGCGAAGCCGCAACAGGCCAACAGGCGGTGCAACTCACCGACCGGTTGCAACCGCAGGTAGTGCTGCTTGATATCCGCATGCCGGGCATGGATGGCCTGCAGGCACTGGCCCAAATTAAGGCTGCCAATCCGCACATCAGCGTGATTATGCTCACCACCTACGCAAACCCCGGCTACCTGGCCCGGGCAGTAAAGGCCGGAGCCGCCG
>RFJF01000542.1 GCA_003695455.1 Chloroflexota bacterium | reverse complement strand
CGGTGATTTTGGACGGTGAAACCAACGGGCTGGGCCGCGACCTGACCGCCGCCGATGCGCCGCCCGGCGCGCCGCCGGCAGAAACCCGCGTGCAAATCAGCCGCTACTCGCCCATCGAGGTGGAAGTATCGGCGGAGATGGCCCAACCGGGCTGGCTGGTGCTGGCCGACAGCTACTTCCCCGGCTGGCGGGCGTATGCCAATCAACAGAGTACAGAGGATGGACCGGAAGCCAGCGGGGCTTCCGGTCCATCGGAAATCGGAAATCGGAAATCGGAAATCGAAATCACGCTGCACCGCGCCAACGGAACGTTCCGGGCGGTGCATCTGCCTGCCGGAATGTGGAGCGTTCGTTTTCGCTACAGCCCGCGCACGTTTCAGTTGGGGCTGTACGTCTCGTTTTTGAGCGCGGCGCTGCTGCTGTTCATTGCCGGGGTGTGGGCCTGGGGCAAGGTGTACCGTGAATCCGAGGATGATTCGCCCATCAAGCGGGTGGCAAAAAACAGTCTGGTGCCGATGGTAATGGCGCTGGGCAACCGGCTGATTGACTTTGCCTTTGCCCTGCTGATGTTGCGCATTTTGCAGCCGGAAGGCGCGGGCAAGTACGCCTTTGCCGTGGCCTTCATCGGCATGGCCGAAATCATCACCCGTTTTGGGCTGGGCACACTGGTTACGCGAGACGTGGCCGCCAATCGGGCTGACACCAACCGCTACCTGTCCAACGTATCTGTGCTGCGGGTCTACCTGTGGCTGGCTGCCCTGCCGGTGATGGCTGCCCTGCTGGCGCTGTACGTTCTGTTTGGCGATACCGGGCTGGACGTGGTAGTCACTGTGGGGATTTTTGCCGTGGGCACGTTTTTCAGCAACCTGTCCGACGGGCTGACCGCCATTTTTTACGCCCACGAAAAGGCCGAGTACCCCGCCGGGGTGAGCGCCATCACTACGTTTACGCGGGTGACGATTGGGGCGCTGGTGCTGCTGCTGGGCTGGGGGATTATCGGGCTGGCGGGGGCGTCGCTGGCGGCTAACCTGGTGGCATTTTCGGTGCTGGGCTGGCTGCTGGTCACCAAAATTTACCGCCCCCACATGGAACGGGATCCCTCGCTGCAAAAGGAGATGCTGGGCCAGAGCTTCCCGTTGATGATCAACCACCTGCTGTCCACTATTTTCTTTCGCATAGACGTGTTCATTCTCAAGCCGATTTGGGGCAGCCGGCAGGTAGGCTACTACAGCGCCGCCTACAAATACATTGACGGCATCAACGTGATTCCCCAATATTTTACGCTGGCAATTTTTCCGCTGATGAGCCGCTTTGCCGCCGATTCGCGGGAGTCGCTGGTGCGGGCCTATTTGCTCAGCCTGCGCCTGTTGCTGATGCTGGCTCTGCCGCTGGCGGCGGGCACGCCCTTTGTGGCCCACGAGCTGATTTTGTTTTTGGCGGGGCGGGAATTTGTGCCGGATTCGGTGATTGTGCTGCAACTGCTCATCTGGTTTTTGCCGTTCAGTTTTATTAATCAGGTGACGCAGTACGTGCTGATTGCCATCAACCAGCAGCGGGCGCTGACCCGCGCATTTGTGATTGGCGTGGTTTTTAACACCGTTACCAATTTGATGTTCATTCCGCTGTACGGCTACCGGGCCGCCGCCGTGACCACTATTTTATCGGAGTGGGCGCTGCTCATTCCGTTTTACCTGCTGGTGCGCAAACATTTGTGTACCGTGCCCTGGTTTGATGTGGCCTGGCGGCCCACGGCGGCGGCGGCGGTGATGGCCGGCGTGCTGTGGCTGGTTGGCGATTTGAACTTTTTTGTAACGGTGTTGCTGGCGGCGGGGGTGTATCTGGCATCGCTGGCGGCGGTGGGCGGGTTGACCCAGCAGGATATGGCCGTGGTCTGGCGGGCGCTGCCGCTGCGGCGCAAATAGCGGACTCCGAGAGTAAGGAGCAGGCAACAGGGAAGTGGTTTTCCCTACTCCTGACTCCCTACTCCTGACTCCCTACTCCCTGATTTGGCACAGCGGAAGCCGATGTCCACTTCGGCAAAGTCCGG
>RFJF01000541.1 GCA_003695455.1 Chloroflexota bacterium | reverse complement strand
CGCCGCTGCCGCGGCCACGCTCAATCAGCTTTCTGGCGGACGGGCGCTGGTGAATCTGGTGGCCGGCGGCTCGATGGTGTTGCGGCCGATGGCTATTCCCCGCGATGCGCCGCTGACCGTGATGCGGGAAACCATTGACATTTTGCAGCGGTTGTGGACTGGCGAACCGGTGAGCTACGAGGGCAAACGATACCGGCTGGCTGCGGCGCAAACTACAATGGGACCGCAGAAAATTCCCATCTGGCTGTCGGTACGTGGGCCAAAATTACTGAACCTGGCCGGCCAGCGCGCCGACGGCGTGGTAATGATGGCAAAGTCTGACCTGGATCCGGCCATCAAAATTATGGAGCAAGGCAGCGCAAAAACCGGCAACCAACCCAAACGGATTTATCTTGATGGGATCGCCTACTCGCCGGAGATGCTGGCCGCGGCCGGCCAAATGTTCACTTACGCGGTGATGGATGCGCCGGCACGCATGCTCCACGGCATGGGGCTGACCGGTCCGCAAATTGAAACAATCCGGGCCGCGTTTCGCAGCCACGGGCCGGCCGAAGCCGCCAAATTCATCACCCCGGAAATGGTCAAAAATTACGTCATCGCCGGCACGCCGGACGAGTGCAGCACCATTTTGCAGGCAATGATTACCCGGCACAAGCTTGATATTTTTTTACTCGATATCACCTCTTCCGGGCTGGAGGCCAACACAAAATTAATGCGCACCGTGGCCGAGATTATCCACAACGCAAAAACCGGCTGAGAAACTTGCCGCAAGCAGGAGATAACCCCGTGAACCCAAAAGGCAAAGTTGCATTTGTTACGGCCAGCGCGCGCCGAATTGGCCGGGCCATCACCCTGGCGCTGGCGCAGGCGGGCGCAAACGTCGTCATCAATTACCGCACATCGGCAAAAGAGGCCAGGGCAACCGCCGCCGAAGCACGCGCTTTGGGTGTGCAGGCGTTGACCGTTCAGTTTGACATGACAGATTACCGGAGCGCGCCGGCGCTCATTGACCAACTCACCCGCAAACTCGGCCCGATTGACATTCTGGTTAACAACGCCTCGCTGTTCAAACAAGCCCCCGTACCCTCCGGCAATTTTACCCTGTGGCACAATACAATTGACGTAATAGTGCACACACCGTTTTACCTTGCCAACGCCGTGGCCCCCTCGATGCTGGACCGGGGCGCAGGAGTCATTATTAACATTGTTGATTTATCGGCCTGGGAAGCGTGGCCCGGTTACGCGGCCCACAGCGTGGCAAAAGCGGCGCTGCTGGCCCTTACCCGACAGTTGGCGCTTGAACTGGCGCCGGCCGTGCGCGTCAACGCGGTTGCACCCGGCCCGGTTTTGCCACCCATTCGATTCACCGAAGAAATGATTGCCCGCACTGCCGCCAAAACGCTGCTCAACCGCTGGGGCACCCCGGAAAATGTGGCCGAAACTGTGCTATTTCTGGTTCGCAACAATTATATCACCGGAGAATACATCACGGTTGATGGCGGCGAACGGTACGGGCATCGCAAAGACGAGGCGGGGTAAACGGAGTTGTCAGAAAAACTGCCCGGTCAGTCATCAACCCAATGGCCGGCCGCCACACGGAATTGTAGTGTGTGACATAATCAACTAAATTCCTCTTTGACTTTTTAAATTTTTCATGCCAGAATTATAACCTCGACGCCCCAACCATCTTCTCCGCCCCGCTCTGCTGATGCAGTTGCAATAGTACTTCACAATTTATGATTGACAGGGTTTGCGCCCAACCCGCCTCTGCGGGATTGTTTAACAGGAGGAATACATGATTTGAACCCAAGTTGACACTCCATCACGCCAGTTCCACATGCCAACACATCAAAATTGAGCTACCCTTGCAAAATAAACCTACTGGTCATGTAGCAAGGCTGCGGATTACTGATACAAGGAGAAGAAGATGAAAAAGATACACTTGATAACCGTGTTCCTGACTCTGGCCCTGATTCTGGCTGCATGCGGCGGCGCCGCCAATCAAGCGAGTACTGAACCCACCCAGGCCCCCGAACCCACAGCCGCCGCCGAACAACCGGCGGAGCCTGAACCCACAGAAGCCCCCCAAGCCGCTGAGCCTACAGCCGCCCCGGAAGAGCCGGCCTCTGACTCCGGGGAAATGAGCGGTCTGGCCGCCGTTTGCCCCAACCCAATTGTGATTCAAACAGACTGGTTCCCCGAAGCGGAACACGGCGCCCTGTACCAGAT
>RFJF01000540.1 GCA_003695455.1 Chloroflexota bacterium | reverse complement strand
GGCCGCTGCCGGCCTGGATATCCCCGAAGGATTGCAGGCGGCTGATATCATCACCAACGAATTTATTGACGAATCCATCGGCCTGCCGGAAATGCCCTCCAGTGCCGCCAGCACCAAGGCAATGCCTGCGCTGGCGGATGTTTGCCCTAACCCGATTGTGATTCAAACAGACTGGTTCCCCGAAGCGGAACACGGCGCCCTGTACCAGATGGTTGGCGATGACTACACCGTTGACACCGACAACAAAGTTGTCCGCGGCTCGCTGGTGACCGCCAACGGCGACACCGGCATTGACATCGAAATCCGCACCGGTGGCCCGGCTATCGGTTTCCAAAACCCCATCCAGCAAATGTATGTTGAAACTGATATTACAATGGGCTACGTCTCTACCGATGAAGCCGTCTTTGGCGCCAAAGATACCCCCACGCTGGCGGTTGTGGCTCCTCTGGAAAAGAACCCCCAAATTATTATGTGGGACCCCGAAACCTACCCCGATGTCAAAACCATTGCCGACCTCGGTAAAACCGGCGCCACCATTCAGGTCTTTGCCGGCGGCACATTCATTGACGTGTTTGTCAACGAAGGCATTGTCTCCGCCGACCAGATTGACCCCTCCTACGATGGCTCGCCTGCCCGCTGGGTGGCCGAAAACGGCGCCATTGCCCAACAGGGCTTTGCCTCCGCCGAACCGTACCTCTACGAAAATGAAATCAAAGAATGGGGCAAACCGGTCGCCTTCCAGTTAATTCACGACGCCGGCCTTCAAATCTACTCCCAACCCCTGGCTATCCGGGCCGGTGACCTTGAAACCCTTCGCCCGTGCCTTGAACAGTTTGTTCCCATTGTTCAGCAAGCCACGGTGGATTACGTAGCCAACCCGGCCCGCGCTAACGCCATCATTGTTGACGCTGTTGAAAAATTCCAGGATTTCTGGGTTTACTCCCCCGGCCTGGCCGAATATTCTGTGGCAGCTCAACTTGAACTGGGACTGGTGGGCAACGGCCCCGACGGCATTATTGGTAACATGGACCCCGCCCGCGTTCAGGGCGTGATTGACAAAATGGCCGCTGCCGGCCTGGATATCCCCGAAGGATTGCAGGCGGCTGATATCATCACCAACGAATTTATTGACGAATCCATCGGTCTGCCATAATCTTGCCATGAAAATTGGCGGGCGGAACAATTTCTAACGTTTCCGCCCGCCAATACAACAACGTACCCCACCCGGAGAAAATAAATGAGATATCCCCGAATTTCACCTAAAACCGTAGTTTTACCCTCATCCCCGGTACTCAATCACAGTTACACAGCCTGCCCGGGGGTACAGCCATGAATGTTTTGTCCTTTGAAAATGTTGGGATGACCTTTCCGGACGGAACCGAGGCAATTCGGGATGTATCTTTTGATTTGGCCCCCAACGAGTTTGTGGCCATAGTTGGGCCTTCCGGGTGCGGCAAATCAACCATTCTACGCATTGCCGCCGGGTTACTCCAGCAAACGTCGGGCAAGGTAAAGGTCAACCGCGAGCGGCTTGGCTACGTGTTTCAGGATGCCACCCTTATGGAGTGGCGCACCGTGCAGGGCAACGTAGAACTATTGGCAGAACTGCAAGGCCTTGATGCCCAGGACAGAAAACGCCGGGCCGCCGAAGCGATTGAACTGGTGGGTCTTTCAGGTTTTGAAGGCCACTACCCCAAATCGTTATCCGGCGGCATGAAAATGCGGGTATCGCTGGCCCGCACACTCACCCTCAAACCGCCGGTATTCCTGTTTGACGAACCATTTGGGGCCGTGGACGAAATCACACGGGAACGACTCAATGAAGAAACACTCAAACTGTTTGAACGAGAGCAATTTGCAGGTCTCTTCATCACCCATTCCATTTCAGAAGCGGTGTTTCTTTCAACCCGTGTGCACGTGATGTCGGCCCGGCCGGGAACACTGATTGCCACCTTTGACGTACCCTTTGGTTACCCAAGAAACCCTGACCTGCGCTTTGAACCCGGTTTCAGAGAATTAAGCCGGGATGTTTCTCACGCGCTGCTGGAGGCCCACGCATGAAATCTCTGACCAAAACCGATATTGTTGCCGCCGAGACAACAGCCGCCGCAATTTCAACCTCCGCCCAGGACAGCACCGCCCGGCGCTGGTCCCGTAACATCCTGCCGCCGGTTTTGCTTGGCCTGCTATTCATTGGGCTGTGGTATCTGATTTCTTACGGCGTGCTGGATGAGCAACGCCGATTTCTGCTGCGCCCGCCGCATGAGGTCTGGTTGGTAGGATTTGCCAACTGGGACAATTTTTCCGAGATTTTGGCCGGATTGTGGTCCAGCACGGTCGTCGCCCTCATTGGGTTGACAATTGCCATCATTATTGGCATTTCACTGGCAACTCTGATGAGCCAGAGTAAATTAATTGAGCGCGCTGTGTTTCCCTACGCGGTCACGCTACAGGCCATTCCAATTTTGGCCATTGTGCCGTTGATTGGATTCTGGTTTGGGTTTGGCATCAGTGCGCGCGTAATTGTTTGCATCATTATTGCCCTGTTCCCAATTATTGTGAACACGCTGTTTGGGCTGCTCTCGGCCCCGCGCGGGCTGCACGATCTGCTGACCCTGCAACGGGTAGACCGGATGACCCGGTTGCGCAAGCTGATGTTTCCGGCGGCACTGCCCGCAATTTTTGCCGGCCTGCGCATTTCGGCCGGCCTGTCTGTGATTGGCGCAATTGTGGGCGATTTTTTCTTTGGCCGCGGCGACCCCGGCATCGGCCAACTACTCCAGCGCTACGCCAACCGGCTAATGGGCGAACAACTGCTGGCCGCCATTATCATGTCATCCTTGCTGGGCGTGGCCGTATTCCAATTGTTTGGCTGGATTCAGACCAAAGCCATTGGTAAATGGCACGAAGAACGGGAAGCACAATTTTAGAACACCGCCCAATCTTGATTTCTGTAGGCGCAAATCAGAAAATTTTGCAGATTCCAGCCGTACTGCACAGGCAAAACAGCAACACCCTCCCAAAAATTAAAATGGCATACCTATGCAATATTTAACCAAACCAGAAATCACCTCCCCCTCCTGAGCAGAAAATCCGGACTATCTTCAATTTAAAAACCCAGAAATTGACAAATCAGGTTGAGCGGTTTATTATATTGCATACGTATTCACTATATACTTTGAGGACACAGCCTAAATCGTCCGGCAGAAGTAAAATAACCGGTCAGGTTGCGCCCTACATTATAAGTTTGACCAACTTTAACTTTTGAGGAGCGCTTAAAGTGGCAAAATATTTAAAAGAGGGAATTAGTGTGGCAGCATCCGAGGCCGCGGATGCCCGTGTCCGGCAAACTGTAGAAACAATTTTGAACGACATCCGTGAACGCGGTGAAGCTGCCGTGCGGGAGCTGTCCATTAAATTTGACAACTGGAACCCGGAAAGTTTCAAGTTATCACAGGCACAAATTGACGAACTGATTGCCAGTTTGCCGGAACAGACCATTGAAGATATTAAATTTGCGCAGGCACAGGTGCGCAATTTTGCCCAAAAACAAAGAGAAGCGCTGCAAGATATTGAGGTTGAAACGCTGCCCGGCGTAGTTTTGGGCCACAAAAACATCCCGGTTAACAGCATCGGCTGCTACGTGCCCGGCGGCCGCTACCCGATGGTTGCCTCTGCACATATGAGCATTGTCACGGCCCGGGTAGCCGGTGTAAAACGAATCATCGCCTGTACGCCACCCACCAAAGGCAAACCCCATGCGGCCACCATTGCCGCAATGGCGCTTGGCGGCGCCGATGAAATCTATCTGTTGGGCGGCGTGCAGGCAGTAGCGGCCATGGTCTACGGCACAGAGAACATCAAACCGGTAGATATGCTGGTTGGCCCCGGCAACGCCTACGTGGCCGAAGCCAAGCGCCAGCTTTTTGGCAAGGTTGGCATTGATTTG
>RFJF01000539.1 GCA_003695455.1 Chloroflexota bacterium | reverse complement strand
GTCCTGGGCAATGTGGGCCAGAATCCGCAGTTCCACCTGCGAGTAGTCGGCGGAGATGAGCCGGTGGCCCGCTTCGGCCACAAACGCGCGCCGGATTTCGCGCCCCTGCTCGGTGCGGATGGGGATGTTTTGCAGGTTGGGGTTGTTGCTGCTCAACCGCCCGGTTGAAATACCCACCTGGTTGTAGTTGGTGTGTACCCGGCCGGTGGCCGGGTTGACCAGCGCGGGCAGGGCATCAACATACGTGCTTCTCAGTTTTGCCAGCGTGCGCTGTTCCAAAATCAGCTCGATGATGGGGTGCTTGCCCTGCAAAGATTCCAGCACACCGGCGGCGGTAGAGTAGTGGCCGCTTTTGGTTTTACGCAGGCCGGCGGTGGGCAGACCAAGCTTGCCAAACAGCACGTCAGAAAGCTGCTGGGTTGAGTTGATGTTGAACTCTACCCCGGCCAACTGCTGAATTTCCTGCTGAAGTTCGGCCAGCCGGGCGGCCAACCGGTTAGACATCTGCCGCAGGGCGGCGGTGTCTAGCTTGATGCCCGCCAGTTCCATATCTTTGAGCACGTAAATCAGCGGCAGTTCCAGCGATTCAAAAATGTGTCGCAATTCCGGGGCGGCGTCCAGCGGCGGGGTCACAATTTCGGCCAGCCGGAGGGTCATATCCACATCGGCGGCGGCGTAGGGGGTGGCCTGTTCAACCGGAACCTGAGCCATGGTAATCTGGTTTTTGCCGCTGCCAATCAGCTCTTTAATTTCGGTCATCTGAATGTTCAGATGTTCGCGGGCCAGTTCTTTCAGGCCGTAGCGGGCGTTGGGGGCGTTGTTGCCCAGCCAGGCCGCCAGCATCGTATCAAAAATGGGCGGCTCAACCGGCATGCCGTGCCGCTGCAGCACGGTCATATCGAACTTGGCGTTGTGCATGTATTTGATGATGCCGGGGTTGGCCAGCACCGGAGCCAGCGCGGCCTGCACCGTTGCCAGTTCAAGCTGCGGTGGCGCATCGGAATCTTCAGCGGGAAGATCAAACAACGACGCCTGCCTGCCGGCGTTGGGCTGCGCCACAACTCCGTGCGCCAGCGGAATGTAGTAGCCCGCGCCCGGCGCAGGCGTGATGGCAACGCCCACCAGATTAGTTTGCACCTCGTCGGTGCTGTCTGTTTCCACATCCACCGACAGGCGCTTGCTGCGCTGCAATTGGGCGGTCAGTTCGGACAGTTTGGCCGGGGTATCCACGGTGATGTATTTGCCGTCCGGGGGAATGGGTTCTGCCGGCCCCTGCGCCTCTACGGTGGCAATGTCTGCCGGGAGTTTGTCGGCGGGCGCGCCGGGGATGCGCTGGAAGATGGTGTTAAATTCAAGTTCCACAAACAGGTTGGCTACCTGCACCCAATCAAAATCGGTAGTTTGACCGGCCTGCAAATTCAACTGCACGTCCGGCACATCGGTGACAATCCGGCCCAAATCGCGCGAGAGGAAGGCATTTTCACGGCCGGCTTCCAGTTTGGCACGCGTACCTTTGGCAATTTTATCCAGATTCTCGTAAATTCCTTCCAGCGTGCCAAACTGCTGAATGAGTTTGGCCCCGCCTTTTTCGCCCACGCCCTTCACGCCGGGAATATTGTCGCTGCTGTCGCCGGTCAGCCCCTTCAGTTCGATGAGTTGTTTGGGGGTGACGCCGTAGCGCTCGGTGACTTTGGCTTCATCGTACAAAATGCGTTCGTTAAAGCGATTTTGGCCGCCGGGATACACCACGTTAATGTTGGGGGCCACAAGCTGAAAGGCGTCGCGGTCGCCGGTGACAATGAGGGCCTGAATACCGCGCGCGGCGGCCTGGTTGGCCAGCGTGCCCAGCAGGTCATCGGCCTCAAAGCCTTCTTTGGTGAACACAGGCATGTTAAAGGCCCGCACCGCCTGCTCAATGCGGTCAATCTGGCTGCGCAGGTCGTCGGGCATTTTTTCGCGGGTGGCTTTGTACTCGCCGTACATTTTGTGGCGAAAGGTATCGCCCAAATCAAAGGTGATAATGAAATAATCCGGCTCAAATTCCTTCCAGACGGCCAGCAGCATGTTGATAAAGCCGTACACGGCAAAGGTGGGTTCGCCGGCAGAGGTGCTCATGCCGGTGCGCTGCATGGCAAAATAGGCGCGGTAGGCCAGCGCGTGGCCGTCAATGAGTACCAGAACGGGTTGTTTTTGTGACATCAAATTATCCAATCCACACCGCAAAATAGTAGACCACTACGCTGACAAACAGCAGGCTGTCTACCCGATCCAAAAAACCGCCGTGTCCGGGAAAGAGGTTGGATGAGTCTTTCACGCCCACATCGCGCTTCATCAATGAGATGGACAAATCGCCAAACAGGCCGGCTACGGGAATAACAGCGCCCACAATGATTGCGGTGAGCAAATTCAGCGGCGAAATCAGCGCCAGCAGAATTGCAACCACAATGCTACCGGCAATGCCGCCAAACAAGCCTTCCCACGTTTTTTTGGGGCTGTGACGCGGCCACAGCTTGTTTTTACCAATGGCCCGCCCGGTGAAGTAGGCAAATGAATCAGCCGCCCAGGTGCAGAGCAGGGCCAGCCCAATCCAGTAAAGGCCGTCGGCCAGTTCACGCAGGGCCACCAGGTGGGCCATACCCCAGCCAATGTAAAATCCGCCGGCAATGGCCAGCGCCCAATCGGCGGTGGGCCGGCTGGAATGCTGGAACAACTGCCACACCAGACTGCCCAACACCGCCACACTGATAACCAGCGCCGTAAGCCGGACGCTGGTGTAGTAGCTGTCTATCACCAGCAACACCACCAGCACCAGCGTCACCAGCGGCGCGGGATGGTAGCCGCCGGTTTTCATCATTTGGGTAAATTCCCAGCCGGCAATCAGGCCAAAGGCCATGGCTCCCAGCGCAAACCAGATTCCGCCAACAAATACGGCAACAAAAACAATGGGGATGGCAACTAATGAGGAAATCACGCGGGTTCGTAACATTTTGAGTGTCCGGTTTGAATTTTTGGCAATAGCAAAACAAGGGGGCAGGCCAGTCTGCGTGGTCGCCCCCATTTTATGCGGTGGCAAATCAGGCCGGTGCAGGGTTGGGAGTATCCGGGGAGTCCGGCTGGGTGTCGGGTTCGGGTTGCGGTGCAGCCTTGGGTTTGGGCGCCAGTACCGCCACCGAGGCGACCACATCGCCCGGTTTCATATTCATTACCCGCACCCCCTGTGTGGCGCGTCCCTGTTGAGAAATTTCCTTGATGGGTGTGCGCAGCATCATTCCCTCGCGGGAGATGAGGGTCAGGTCGCCTTCTGTGTTGACAACGCGGCCGGCTACAATGTGGCCGGTGCGGTCAATGGTTCTGGAGAGGGTGCGCAGGCCGGTGCCGTTCCGCCGCTGGGTGGTGTACTCTTCCAGCCGGGTACGTTTGGCGTAGCCGTTTTCTGTGACTACCAGCAGGTAGGCGTTGGGGTCAACAATATCCATCCCCCGGATTTCATCATTGCCGCGCAAACGCATGGCCCCTACTCCGGCGGCGTTGCGCCCCATAGGGCGCACATCGGTCTCATTAAAGCGAATGGCTTGCCCGCTGCGCGAAACCACAATTATCTGGTCGCTGCCGCCCGTCAGTTTTACCCAACCCAGTTCGTCATCTGCATCAAGGTTGAGCGCAATCAGGCCGCTGGGCCGCACCGATGAAAATTCGCTGAGGCTGGTGCGTTTGGTGCGGCCTTTGCGGGTTAGCATAATCAGGTATTCAGCTTGTTTAAAGTCAGGGACCACCACAGTGGCTGTGATTTTTTCGCCGGGGGTAATGTTAATCAGGTTGACAATGGCCACGCCTTTGGCGGTGCGGCTGGCATCGGGGATACGGTAGGCTTTTTCTGAATATACCTTGCCTCTGTCTGTAAAATAGAGGATGGTATCCAGGGTGCGGGCGGCAAAGAGAAATTCAACTTCGTCCTCGTCGCGGGTGGTCATGCCGGTTACGCCCCGCCCGCCGCGCCCCTGTGCGCGATAGGTGTGGCTGGGAACTCGCTTGATGTATCCGCGCTGGGTAATTGAAATCAATACCTCTTCATCTTTTACCAAATCCTCTTCGTTAAAATCACCGGATTCATCGGCCAAAATACGGGTGCGGCGTTCATCGCCGTATTCTTCTTTGATTGCTATCAGGTCTTCGCGGATGAGTTCCAAAATTTTGGCCGGGCTGGCCAGTAATCCTTCCAAATAGGCAATGGTCTGCATTACTTCAGTGTATTCGTCTTCAATTTTTTGGCGTTCCAGCGCGGCCAGCCGCCGCAACTGCATATCCAGAATAGCCTGGGCCTGGACCGGGGTGAGGCCAAAATTTTGGGTGAGCTGAGTGCGGGCGTCTTCGGCGTCGGCGCTGCCCCGAATGGTTTTGATGATGGCATCCAGGTTACCCAGGGCAATGCGCAAACCTTCCAGAATGTGGGCGCGTTGTCTGGCCCGTTCCAGTTCGTATTCGGTGCGGCGGGTGATGACATCCTGCCGGTGTTCTACATAGGCCAGCAGCGCCCGTTTGAGCGACAGCACGCGTGGTTCGCCGTTGAGCAAAGCCAGCATGTTAATTCCAAATGTAGATTGCAGGGCCGTGTGTTTGTAAAGCTGGTTGAGCACTTTTTTGGGCTGGGCGTTGCGTTTGAGTTCAACCACCACGGCCAGGCCGGCCCGGTCAGATTCATCGCGCAGGTCAGAGATATCCTTGATTTTGCCTACCCGCACCAAATCGGCAATGCGTTCCAGCAGCGAAGCCTTGTTCACCTGGTAGGGAATTTCTGTGAAGACAATTTTGTGCCGTCCGCCGCGCATTTCATCAATCTGGGCCGTGGCGCGCATGGTAATTTTGCCTTTGCCGGTGGCGTATGCGTTGATGATTCCTTCGCGGCCAAACATACCGGCGCCGGTGGGAAAATCCGGCCCTTTGACAAATTGCATCAAGTCTTCAACGGTCACCTCATCCAGTTCCTGAAAATGGTCAATGAGGTAAATAATGGCATCGCAGATTTCGTTGAGGTTGTGGGGTGGAATGTTGGTGGCCATGCCTACGGCAATGCCGGAGGTTCCGTTGAGCAGCAGGTTGGGCAAGCGGGCCGGAAGTACTTGTGGTTCCTGCAAACTGCCGTCAAAGTTATCGCTCCAGTCAACGGTGTTTTTTTCAATATCCACCAGCATTTCGCGGGTGATTTTATCAAGCCGAACCTCGGTGTAACGCATAGCCGCCGGACTGTCGCCATCAATGCTGCCAAAGTTTCCCTGGCCGTCAACCAACGTGTAACGCAGCGAAAATTCCTGGGCCATCCGCACCAGCGAATCGTACACGGCGGTATCGCCGTGCGGGTGGTATTTACCCAAAACATCACCCACCACGCGGGCGCTTTTACGGTACGGTGTGTTATGCCTGATGCCCATATCATGCATGGCGTACAGGATTCGCCGGTGCACCGGTTTTAGACCATCACGGGCATCGGGCAAGGCGCGCGCCACAATTACGCTCATGGCGTAATCAAGATAGGCCACCTTCATTTCATTTTCAATATTAACCGTTTTTACAATTCCTACATCCATCCAGTTTCTCCAATTGGGGGAAGTTTGAGCGGTTTTTATTAGACATATTATACCTCAGAAGGGGTCTTTAAGCTATTCAGCTTGATAATAACTCTTGTTTGTGTTAAACTACACAGCGTTTGTTCAGGAGGTAAAAAAACACGTATGCTCCAGGAAATTGCTGACGGTGTTTTTATTGAATTGGATTACGAAGGCGCCAACGTAGGCTGTATTTTGACCGGCGCCGGGGCCATTGTTATTGACACGCCAATGATTCCCGAAGAGGCCAAACATTGGGCTAAAACGGTATCAGGCCTCACCAACAGGGTACTGTATGTGTTCAACACAGACCATCACCGGGCGCACATTTTGGGAAACCAGTTTTTCAACGCTCCCATTATGTCGCATGAGGCGGCCTGGAAAGAGATGAACAACTACAAAGACACGTTCATTGATCGCACCAAAAACCTGTTTAAAAAACGGCCGGATGTTCAAAAACAACTGGATGAAATCAGGATTGTAAAACCGGAACTTTCATTTACCGGGCGGTTGATTGTGAACAAGGGCGGTCGTGAAGTGCATTTTGTCCATTTAGGGGGGCACACCGCGGCCACCAGCGGCGTATTTTTGCCGGACGAGCGTATTCTGTTTACCGGTGACCTGGTGGTGGTCAACGAACATCCCGCGCTGGGCCAGTGTGATAGCGAAGACTGGCTCAAAAAGCTGCGTTGGCTGCGCAAACAGAAATTTTCGCTGCTGGTGCCGGGCCACGGCGATTTGTGCAATGTGGAAGCCAGCGAGCCGGTTTCTGAATACATCCGGGCAATGCGGTCAAAAGTTCGTAAACAGTACAAATCGGGCCGGACCAAAGCCGAAGCCGCTGTGGTCATCAGCCAGATGATAGATTATTTTCCATACCGGCAGGGTGAAAAATCAATCATTGAAAAACGTATTCGGGCCGGCGTAAGCCGGGTTTATGACGAAATGAAGGCGCTGTACGGCCAATTGTGATTTTGACAAATACGCGTTTTACGATATAATCCTTGTTTGCTGTGTGTTGATTTCGGGATGTAGCGCAGCCCGGTAGCGCGCTTCGTTCGGGACGAAGAGGTCGGCGGTTCGAATCCGCCCATCCCGACTTAACAATTAAAAAACTTACCGGCAAGAATATTTTATTTCGGGGCGTGGCGCAGTCCGGTAGCGTGCTTGAATGGGGTTCAAGAGGTCGACGGTTCGAATCCGTCCGCCCCGACTGGTTAATAAAATGTTTGCCTACGTAGCTCAGGAGGTAGAGCAACGCCTTGGTAAGGCGTAGGTCAGCGGTTCAAATCCGCTCGTAGGCTCACCAAAAAACGGTCTTGGTACAAAAGGGCCGTTTTTTTATTTGTGGTTTTAAACAAAAAAAGCCCCGTCCACAAAATAGACGGGGCTTTTTGATTTGGCAGATGGCAAATTACATCATGCCGCCCATACCGCCCATGCCGGGGTCGCCGGCAGGCATTGGCGCCGGCGGTTCAGGAATGTCGGTAATCAGGGCTTCGGTGGTGAGAATCATGCTGGCAATCGAAGCAGCGTTTTCTACGGCGCTGCGGGTGACTTTGGCCGGGTCAATAATCCCGGAGGCCACCATATCCACATATTCATTGGCCAGCACATCGTAACCTTCTTTGGTGCCGTTTTGGTTGCGGCGGCGCACTTCTTCGATGATGATGGCGCCTTCTTTACCGGCGTTACGGGCAAGCTGGCGCATTGGTTCTTCCAGCGCGCGGCGCAAAATGGCAATACCGGTGTTCACGTCCGGGTTCTCATCGCTCAGGTTGGCAATGGCGTTAATGGCGTTGATCAGGGCAACCCCACCACCGGGGACCACACCTTCTTCAACGGCGGCGCGGGTGGCGCTCAGAGCGTCTTCTACGCGGTGTTTCTTTTCTTTCAGTTCTACTTCTGTAGCAGCGCCCACACCGATGACGGCCACCCCACCGGCCAGTTTGGCCAGGCGTTCCTGCAATTTTTCGCGGTCGTAATCGCTGGTGCTGTTTTCAATTTCAGCTTTAATCTGGTTAATGCGAGCCTGAATAGCCTCTTCCGAGCCGGCGCCACCCACCACGGTGGTGTCGTCTTTGGTAGAAGATACTTTGTCGGCGCGGCCCAGGTCATCCAGGGTAGCGCTCTCAAGTTTGCGGCCCATTTCTTCGGTGATTACCTGGCCGCCGGTCAGCACAGCAATATCCTGCAACATCGCTTTGCGGCGGTCGCCAAAGCCGGGGGCTTTGACAGCCAGCACGTTGAAGGTGCCGCGCAGTTTGTTGAGTACCAGCGTGGCCAAGGCTTCGCCGTCTACGTCTTCGGCAATAATCACCAGGTCACGTTTGCCTACCTGCACCACTTTTTCCAGTACGGGCAGCAAATCCTGCGCCGAGGAGATTTTTTTGTCGTAAATGAGGATGTACGGTTCATTGATGACCGCTTCCATTGCGTCGGAATCGGTGATGAAGTAGGGGCTGATATAGCCGCGGTCAAACTGCATCCCGTCCACATAGTTGGTTTCAAAGGCCAGGCCCTTGCTTTCTTCAACGGTGATGACGCCGTCTTTGCCAACTTTGTCCATGACGTCGGCAATCAGGCCGCCAATTTCGGAGTCGGCGGCAGAGATGCTGGCTACGTGGGCAATATCATCTTTGCCCTTCACTTCGATGGCACTTTCCCGGATGGATTTGGCCACGGCGCTGGCAGCCATTTCAATACCGCGTTTGAGCAGCATGGGGTTGGCGCCGGCGGCCACGTTTTTCAAACCTTCATTGACAATGGCCTGAGCCAGTACCGTGGCGGTGGTGGTGCCATCGCCGGCTACGTCGTTGGTTTTGGTAGCGGCTTCTTTAAGAAGCTGCGCGCCCATATTTTCGTACGGGTCTTCCAGTTCAATTTCTTTGGCCACGGTTACGCCATCGTGGGTAACGGTGGGCGCGCCCCATTTTTTATCGAGCGCCACGTTGCGGCCTTTGGGGCCAAGCGTGGTTTTCACGGCGTTGGCCAGGGTATCTACACCGACTTTCAGACGGCGACGAGCATCTTCATTAAACGCAAGTTGTTTTGCCATGGTAATTTCTCCTTAAAATTTTACGTTTAGGCCACAACAGCCAGAACGTCACTTTCTTTCATAATCAGATATTTTTTGTTGTCAATTTTTACTTCGGTACCGGCGTATTTGGCATACAGCACGGTATCGCCCTCAGCCACATCCATATGGATGCGCGTGCCATCTTCTTTACGGGCGCCAGGGCCGGTGGCCAGCACTTTACCCTGCATGGGTTTTTCCTTGGCGGTTTCCGGCAGCACAATCCCGCTGGCCGTAACCTCTTCCTGTTCGATGGGTTCAACAATCAGTCTATCCCCAAGTGGTTTCAGGTTCATTCGAAATTACCTCCTGATTAATTAATTAAATTTATTTTCTCACAAAAATTAGCACTCAACCCAAAAGAGTGCCAAAATCAGAAGGTATATTACAACAAACATTTTCAATTTGCAAATTTGGGGTTTAAATTTTAGCACTCCAAGAGGGCGAGTGCTAAACGATTGGAGGCAACACACGATACAGCCGCAAAAGGATACGCTAAACACGCGCTTTGGTCAAATTAGAGCGAATCAAATTATCTTTTCAGTTCCGATGACGCCATTTGTGGGGTATAATAGACAGTATAATTTTAACGGGCTGGCAAAGTTATGAAGCGCACATCTTCTATGGAAAAAATCCGGCGGGTTAAAGCTCGCCATCAAAATCAGTTGCTTGGGTTAGCCAACGTAGTTGGCATTGGCGTTGGGTTAAAAGAAACCGGCGGGTTGGTAACAGACCAGCCGGCTGTCATCGTTAATGTGAGCCAAAAGTTGCCGCTCAGCCAATTGGACCCGGCCGATGTGGTGCCGCCCCTACTCGATGGCGTTCTCACCGATGTGCAGGCCACGGGGCAATTTTCTGCGTTTAAACCGGATGATGCCACCCAACCGGCTGCCTCCGCCCCAGACAACGCAGATTCGTCCAACACATGGTTGAGCCGGATAAAATTTTGGGGTAAAAAGTAAGCGGGCAACTATTGAAAAAACGGGGCCGGCCTGCAACACAGCAACGAGAATAAAAATTCCACAGGTGGCAGGTAGCAAGTAACAGAGGGAGATGGAGTGACAGTCACTCGCCATTCGCTCCCCCTAATTCCTGACTCCCGCCCCCTGAATTCTGATTTCAGAGGAGTCGGACAGTCCCTTTGGGACGACAACGAGAATGAAAATGGGTGCAGGATGTGGTAGAATCGAGGCAACGACTGGTCTGAGGTCGAAGT
>RFJF01000538.1 GCA_003695455.1 Chloroflexota bacterium | reverse complement strand
CCAGGTGTTTTATAACCAAATGTTTTTCGGTTGGGAAAGGATTTTTAAGTTCATATTAAACATTGTTCCCAGACAAGCGTCATCGCTTATGTGGTAAATAGTATAACCCTGCCGATTTTTCTTGTCAACCCCTTTACACTACGGAATCCCTACGGTTGGAAATACATTTTGCATGACCTTTTCAGGTAAATAAATTTTTGGAAACTTCAGGGGGAATCACCGGAAACACCGGCGATTCGGAAGCGTTTCCGAAAACAGATTCCAAATTTTGACAAATCATATTTGTGCTGTATAATGGGCGCCATAAGGCGGAAACGTTTCCCAGGCAAACATCAAAGCTTAGCCACAATGAAGAGGTTGGTTGTGCCCGCAACCATTCACGATGTTGCAAAAAAAGCCGGCGTAGGAATTGGCACGGTTTCCAGCGTTTTAAATAACAGCCGTCCGGTTAACCCGGCAACCCGGCAAAAAGTGCTGGATGCCATAAAATGGCTTGATTTTGTTCCCAATCCCAGCGGGCGCCGGTTATCTATGGGAAAAACACACACCATTGGCGTGGTTATTCCGTTTTTTACCATTGCTTCGCAAATTGAACGCCTCCGCGGGGTGATGTCGGTAATTGCCGGCAGCGACTATGACATTTCCCTCTACACCGTTGAAACCGTACCCCAACGAAACAAGGTTTTGCAACGTGTTGCCCGTCGGGGGCACATTGACGGGTTGCTCATTTTCTCACTCTCTCCAACTGAAGAAGACCTGCAACGAATCAAGCAGCGTCAGGTCCCCACTGTACTCATCGAAGCCTACCACCCGGAAGTGCACAGCCTTTCTCTGGACGATGTGGCCGCCGCCAGAAATGCGGTTGAATATCTGATTAATCTGGGTCACAGAAAAATCGCCTACATTGGTGATTATCTGGAAGACCCGTTTGGAACCTATTTTAGTCGCAACCGATTTGAAGGCTACTGCCAGGCATTAAAAGCCGCCGGAATTACCGTGGATAAACGGTACCAACGGCAAGGCTGGCTGGACCGCAGCGAGGCCCGCCAGTTGGCACTAGACTTGCTCCAATTACCGGACCGGCCCACAGCTGTATTTGCTTTTAGCGATGAGCAAGCACTGGGCGTACTGGAAGCAGCCCGAGACCTGGATATATCTGTGCCGCAACAACTATCAGTCATCGGTTACGATGATATTCGCATTGCCCATTTTGCCCAGCTCACCACGGTTCGGCAAAATCTGTTTGATTCTGGAGTCAAAGGCGTGGAGTTGTTGCTTAACGTCATTGAACACCCCAACGCCACGCCTCAGCATATTCAACTGCCTACCAAACTTGTGATTCGGCATACCACCGCGCCGCCACCGGTCATGGAGAATATCCTCTGACTCTGAAGTAAATGTGCCGTGGCGCTAATATTGCACCGCAAAGGAGGTGATACAGACAGACCATATTTAACTTGTGAATCGTCAATAAAAAGTGAACAGTTTAATTTTCTAAGGAGGAAAGAATTTTATTATGAATACCAAACTATGGCGTTTATTGGCGTTGTTTGTTGCCATGACTCTGGTTTTGGCTGCGTGTGGTCAACAAGCAGCCACCCCGGAACCGGCTCAACAGGCGCCTGCCAAAGAAGAACCGGCTAAAGAAGAACCAGCCAAAGAAGAACCGGCTAAAGAAGAACCAGCCAAAGAAGAAGCCGCTAAAGAGGAACCGGCCAAAGAAGAAATGGCCGAAATGGCCCTGCATGCACCACCGGGTGGATTCCTTGAACGCGCCATGGCCGGTGAATTTGCCGGAACCACCGTTACCGTAGACGGCCCCTTTGTAGATACCGATGAAGTCAAGTTTAATGATTCAATGAAAGCCTTTGAGGATGCTACCGGCATTGACGTGCAGTACATTGGCTCCAAAGAATTTGAAGCCTCTATCTCTGTCCGTGTTGACGCCGGCGACGCCCCCGACATTGCCGACTTCCCGCAGCCCGGTCTGCTGGCTAACTTTGTGCAAAGCGGTGATGTTGTAGACGTGAGTACTTTCATTGATGAAAGCTGGCTCAAGCAGCAGTACAACCAAAGCTGGCTTGACATGGGCACTATTGAAGGCCCGGACGGCCCCATTATGGCCGGTGTCTGGAACCGTTACTTTGGCAAGAGCATTGTGTACTATCCCAAAAAAGCATTCGAAGCCTCAGGCTACGAAGTTCCCCAAACCTGGGATGAACTGATGGCCCTGACCCAGCAGATTGCCGACGACGGCGATACCGCCTGGTGCATTGGCATTGAAAGCGGCGCCGCCACCGGCTGGGCCGCCACCGACTGGACCGAAGAGTTGATGCTGCGCACCACCTCGCTGGAAAACTACGATGCCTGGACCACCGGCCAGCTGCCCTTCCAATCACCTGAAGTAAAGAGCGCCATCGAAACCTGGAGCAAAATCTGGTTTAATGACGATTACGTTTACGGCGGCACCAAATCCATTGTGACCACCAATTTTGGCGACGCCCCCACTCCTATGTTTGATGACCCGCCCAAGTGCTGGCTGCACAAACAGGGTAACTTCATTGTCAGCTTCTTCCCGGAAGGTGTGCAGTACAATGAAGACTACGGTATTTTCTACCTGCCCCCGGTTGACGATGCCTATGGCAAACCGATGCTGGTTTCCGGCGATATTTTTGCCATGTTCAATGACCGCCCCGAAGTCCGCGCGCTGGAGGAATACTTCACCACCGCCGCTTCAATGAGTGGTTACATCAAAGCCGGCGGCGGTTTGTCTCCGCACGCCGACGCCAACGTGGCCGATTACGGCAACGACCTTGAACGCGACATTGCCGCCCTGGCCGCCGAAGCCACCAGCTTCCGCTTTGACGGCTCTGACCTGATGCCCGGCGAAGTCGGCGCCGGTTCCTTCTGGAAAGGCATGACCGACTACGTCAGCGGCGCTGCCGACCTGGACACCGTTCTCAAGGAAATTGACGACTCCTGGCCTGCCGGTGTTGCCGGCCAATCCTCGGCCGGAATTGGCGAAGATGACAGCGGTGGGGCAATGATGGAACTGCCCGCCGACAGCTTCCTGGCTCGTGCTATGGCCGGCGAATTTGCCGGAACCACCGTTACCGTAGACGGCCCCTTCACCGACGAAGACGAAGTGAAGTTCAACAAAGGCATGGAAAAATTTGAAGATGCCACCGGCATTGACGTGCAGTACATTGGCTCCAAAGAATTTGAAGCCTCCATCTCTGTCCGTGTTGACGCCGGCGACGCCCCAGACATTGCCGACTTCCCGCAGCCCGGTCTGCTGGCCAGCTTTGTGCGGCAAGGCAAAGTGGTAGACCCCACCAGCTTCATTTCAGAAGAGTGGCTCAAACAGCAGTACAACCAAAGCTGGCTGGATATGGCCAATATGGAAGGCCAAACCGCCGGGGTCTGGCATCGCTACAATGCCAAGAGTCTGGTCTGGTACCCCAAAGCCCAGTTTGAAGCCGCCGGCTACGAAATACCGAAAACCTGGGATGAGTTGCTGGCCCTGACCCAAACCATTGCCGACGACGGCGATACCGCCTGGTGCATTGGCATTGAAAGTGGCGCCGCCACCGGCTGGGCCGCCACCGACTGGACCGAAGACCTGATGCTCCGCACCACCACCCCTGAAAACTACGACAAATGGGTAGCGGGCGAATTACCGTTCAGTTCACCGGAAGTAAAAGGCGCCATTGAAGAATGGAGTAAAATCTGGTTCAACAATGACTACGTACTTGGCGGCACCAGCTCAATTGTGACCACCTTCTTTGGCGATGCACCCACCCCGATGTTTGCTGACCCGCCCAAGTGCTGGCTGCACCGCCAGGGCAACTTCATCACCAGCTTCTTCCCCGATGGCGTAGAGCCCGGCACCGATTACGGTTTCTTCTATCTGCCGCCAATGAAAGAGGGAGATAACCCGTGGCTGGTGGCCGGTGACATCATGGCCATGTTCAATGACCGGCCGGAAGTTCGTGCGCTGATGGAATACTTCACCACCCCGGACTCCGCCGCCGGCTTCCTGGAACAGGGCGGCGCGTTGGCGGCTCACAAAACCGCCACCCCCGATATGTACGGGCAGGATATTGAACGCGGCATTGCCGAACTGGTGCAGGATGCCACCACCTTCCGCTTTGACGCCTCTGACCTGATGCCCGGCGAAGTCGGCGCCGGTTCCTTCTGGAAAGGCATGACCGACTACGTTAGCGGCGCAGCTGACCTTGATACCGTTCTCAAGGAAATTGACGCCTCCTGGCCCAAATAATGGTTTGATTAATGGGGTCGCCGTAAACCGGCGGCCCCATTTTGGCAGTTTCAGAGAGGAGACGACATGGAAACACGTTTAAAGATTGAACCCACATCAGTCGGCGTAGACCCCGATGCCTCAAAAACCAGTGCCGTAGGCGTAGCCATTCGATTTTTGATTGGCATTGGCCTGATTGCCGTCATGGGGTTGTTTCTGGTGGCAGGCTTCCTGTTTTTACGCGATAGTACGCTGCCCAACGCAATAATTGCCATCGTGGCAATTGTTTGGGGGTTGGGCGGCGCCGCCCTGCTGTTCTGGGTGTTCAACTGGATTGTTGAACAATTCTCCGATGAATGGACGGCCCGGTTGCAGCCATTTGTATTTGTGGGGCCGGCTATTTTTCTGCTGGCCTGGTACCTGGCTATTCCCTCGGTACGAACGTTTATTATCAGCCTGTATGACCGCGACGGCGTAACGTTTATCGGGCTGCAAAACTACGTCACGATCTTTACAGACCGGCAGATGATCGAGGCATTCCGTAACAATTTAATGTGGATTGTGTTTGGCACGTCGCTGTCAGTAATATTTGGGCTGCTGATTGCAGTTCTGGCCGACCGCAGCAATGCCGAACGCACTTCAAAATCCTTCATCTTCCTGCCAATGGCTATTTCGTTTGTGGGCGCCGGCGTCATCTGGAAATTTGTGTACGCTATTCGCCCCGAAGGCATCCCCCAGATTGGCATTCTCAACGCCATTGTGGTGGCTCTGGGAGGCACACCGCAGGCCTGGTTTGTAGACACCAACATTATCCCCTGGAATAACATTTACCTGATTGTGATTATGGGGTGGCTGCAAACCGGTTTTGCCATGGTTATTTTTTCGGCGGCGCTCAAAGGGATTCCCACCGAAATCATTGAGGCAGCCCGGGTAGACGGCGCCAGCGAACTCCGCATCTTCTTCCAGATTATGATTCCCTCCATTCAGGGCACAATCATCACCGTAACCACAACCATTCTCATTTTTGCGCTGAAAATCTTTGATATTGTCTGGGTGATGACAGGCGGCCAGTTTGGAACGGAGGTGATTGCCACGGCCTTCTACCGGCAATCGTTTGTGGCCCGCAACGCCGGGCTTGGCTCGGCTATTGCGGTGGTGCTGCTCATCACGGTAGTGCCGGTCATGATTTACAACCTCAGGCAGTTTGGAAAGGAGCGGGCGTTTTAAAATGGGCAGCAAAAAAAATAAACAACGAACCAACGCAATCATTGTCAACGGCGCCTTGTTCCTACTTGTCCTGCTCTGGACAATTCCCACATTCGGCCTGTTTGTTTCATCGTTTCGGGACCGTATTGATATTCAGACCACCGGCTGGTGGACAATTTTCCCTCACCGGGAATGGGCAACTACCGCAGAAATTGACCCCAGAGAGGCCGGGCTGGACCCCGACGGCGTTATGACCATAGAAGGGGTGCAAGGCACTTTCAAGGAAATGAGAGACGGCATTGAGGGGGACGGGGTGCGCGTTATCTGGATTGGCAACAAGCGCATTGGCCGGATTGAGGTCCAAAAATATACCTGGACGGTCAACTGGAATTTTACGCTGGACAACTACCAACAGGTGCTTGGGGGTAAAGAGTTTACCTACGAACGCCCCGACGGCACCATAGAAACCGTGCCCGGTGATAATTTCTGGGGGTCGCTCTGGAACAGCCTGGCGGTATCCATTCCAGCCACCATTATCCCCATTTTGATTGCCGCCTTTGCTGGTTACGCCTTTGCCTGGATGAGTTTTCCGGGCCGGAAATGGTTCTTTATTATGGTTATTGCCCTGCTGGTGGTACCGCTGCAAATTGCACTGGTCCCCATTTTGAGCGACTACACCAAACTGGGGCTTAACGGCGAGTTTCTGGGTTTGTGGTTGGCGCATACCGGCTTTGGCCTGCCGCTGGCAACCTACCTGCTCTACAACTACATCCGCGATTTGCCCCGCGAGATTCTGGAATCGGCCTTTATTGACGGCGCGTCACACTTTACCATATTCACCCGGCTCATTCTACCGCTGTCGGTGCCGGCGCTGGCATCCTTTGCCATTTTCCAGTTTTTGTGGGTCTGGAACGACTACCTGGTGGCCCTGATCATTCTGGGCGGCAACCGAGACACCATGGTGGTGACCATGCGGCTGGCTAACATGGTCGGCTCGCGCGGCAACGACTGGCACATTCTCACCGCCGGCGCGTTTGTCACCATGATTGTTCCGCTGGTAGTGTTCCTGAGTTTGCAACGATTCTTTGTGCGCGGTCTCATGGCCGGCTCAGTGAAAGGCTAATTTTGGCACACAGCAATCAGAAAAACGACCCCACGACGATTTTTTGGCGTGTGGTCGTTTTTTATTGAGGCGTTAATGGCAGACTCAATTTCCCCGCCATCATTTGACTGGACATTGCTGCTCAAATGGACGCTGGCCTGTACGCTGGGCTGGCTGATTGGCTGGGCGTTGCTGGGCGAAATCTGGATTGGCCCTGTTTTGGGCCTGGCCCAGTGGCTGGCCCTGCGAGAGCTTTCTCCGCGGTCAAGCTGGTGGATTGTTGCCACCACCGTTGGCTGGCTGGCCGGCTGGTGGCTGCTGGTATCCGGGGTGCTGGTGTCACCCGGCAGCGGTTTCATTTCTTCACTGTTTGGGGGGGTGGTGGCAGGCACGCTGGTTGGCGTGGCCCAGTGGCTGCTGCTGCGCCGCTGGCTGCCCTCGGCGGTGGTGTGGGTCACGGCCAACGCGCTCGGCTGGGCACTGGGCTTTGCCGGGCTGTTGGGCGGCGTGCTGACCGGGGCGGTCATCGGGGCAGTCACCGGCGTGGCGCTGGAGTGGCTGGTCAGAAACGCCGCCACCCTCGATTTACTCGATTCCATCAACAATGAAAGCGGAGGATGATTTCTGATGAATACCGATGTCACCTGGTTCAAAAACGCCGTTTTTTACGAAGCCCACATTCGCTCTTTTTGCGACAGCAACGGCGACGGCAAAGGCGACCTGCCCGGCCTCACAAGCAAACTGGATTACTTGCAGGAGTTGGGCATTGATTGCCTGTGGCTGCTGCCCATGTTCCCCTCGCCGCTCAATGATGACGGCTACGACATTGCCGATTACCACAATATTCACCCCGATTACGGCACGGTTGAAGACTTTAAAACCCTGATTTCCGAGGCCCACGCGCGCGGTATTCGCGTGATTGCAGACCTGGTGCTCAACCACACCTCGGACCAGCATCCCTGGTTTGTAGAAAGCCGCAAATCCAAAGACAACCCCTACCGCGATTACTACGTCTGGAGTCCCACCGACCAGAAATACAAAGACGCCCGCATCATCTTTGTTGATACAGAACGCTCAAACTGGACACTGGATGAAACCACCGGCGAATATTACTGGCATCGCTTTTACGCCAGCCAGCCGGACCTGAATTACGACAACCCCGTGGTGGCCGATACGATGATTGACGTGCTCAAATACTGGATGGATATGGGCATTGACGGCTTCCGCGCCGACGCCGTACCTTACCTTTTTGAGCGCGAAGGCACCAACTGCGAAAATCTGCCGGAAACCCACGCCTACCTGCAGCGCGTGCGCCGCGTGCTGGATGAGGATTACCCCGGCGCCATTCTGCTGGGCGAAGCCAACCAGTGGCCGTGGGATTTACGCCCCTACTTTGGCGGCGATGAAAACGACCCCACCGTGCCCGGCAACGAATTCCACATGGCCTTTCACTTTCCGGTGATGCCCCGTATTTTCAAGGCGCTCAAACTGGGAGACGCAACCGATGTGCTGGACATTATGAGCAAAACTCCCTCCATTCCGGAAAATTGCCAGTGGTGCGTCTTTTTGCGCAATCACGATGAATTGACGCTGGAAATGGTCACAACAGAAGACCGCCAATTGATGTGGAATTTGTACGCCCCGGATGAGCAGATGAAGCTCAACTTGGGGATTCGCCGCCGGCTGGCTCCGCTGCTGGACAACGACCGCCGCAAAATCGAACTGGCAAACTCCATTCTGTTCACTCTGCCGGGCGCGCCCATCATCTACTATGGCGATGAAATTGGCATGGGCGATAACATTTCTCTGTTTGACCGCAACGGCGTGCGCACCCCCATGCAGTGGAACGCCGAACCGGGTGCGGGCTTCTCTACCGCCAAACCGTGGGCGCCGGTGATTGACAACAACGAGTACGGCTACCAAAAAATTAACGTGGCCGCCCAGCAAGCCGACCCCCGCTCGCTGTGGCACCTAATGAAACACTTCATCGCTACGCGAAAGGCAAACCCGGTCCTCGGCTGGGGAAGCTGCGAGTTCCTCTCGCCAGGCAACAACGCCGTGCTGGCTTACCTGCGCCAAACCGGTGACGCCGCCCTGCTGGCCGTGCACAATCTCACGGACCGGCCGCAGCCCGCCCGCTTTAACCTGCCGGACTTTGCCGGTGTCACGCCCACCGATGTGCTCACCGGGCAGGAGTTTTCTCCGCTGGATAGCTCTGCCGCGCTAACGCTGCAACCGTATCAATATTTGTGGCTCAGGTTGAAATAACCAGACATCAGGGGGTGTCTCCTGTGAAACCAGGATTCAGGGGTCGGGAGTCAGGAATTAGGGGGCAGACCAACCCAGTCTGCGGCACAACAACAAGAATGAAAAATCCGCAGGTGGCAAGTTGCAAGTGGCAGGAACCTGCGTTCGTCGCCCGTCACTCGTAATTCGCCGTTCGCTGTCTACCGTCTACCGTATTTTCACAGGAGGTACCACCCATGCACGTTGCGTTTTTAAACCCGCAGGGCAATTTTGACCCCAACGACAGCTATTGGACCGAACATCCCGATTTTGGCGGGCAACTGGTCTACGTGAAAGAGGTAGCGCTTGCCATGGCCGCACTCGGCCACCGGGTAGACATCATCACCCGCCAAATTTCCGATGACCAGTGGCCGGAGTTTGCCGCGCCGCTCGATGGCTACCCCGGCCACCCCAACGCCCGCATTGTGCGCATTCCCTGCGGGCCGCCCCACTTTCTGCCCAAAGAACAGCTCTGGCCCCACCTCGGCACGGGCTGGACGGCAGGCATTACCGGCTTCTATCAGGCCGACGGTGGTCTGCCGGATTTTTTCACCACCCACTACGGCGATGGCGGCCTGGCCGGCGCACTGCTCAAACAGCAGACCGGCGTGCCGTTCACCTTTACCGGCCACTCGCTGGGGGCGCAAAAGCTGGACAAACTCCACCCCACCCCCAACTCGCTGGCAAAAATTGACGCCCGATTCCACTTCAAAGAGCGCATTTTTGGCGAGCGCCTGGCCATGAATCACGCCGCGCGCATCATCACCAGCACCCGGCAGGAGCAAATGGAACAGTACAGCCACCGCGCCTACCACGGCGCAGTAGACCCTGCCGGCGCCGATCACGACCGTTTTGCCGTGATTCCGCCCGGCGTCAACCGGCGCGTCTTTTCGCCGGAGCCGGGACCGGCAGACGCCACCGTTGCCGCCCGAATTGACACCGCGCTGGCCCGCGACCTGCCGCCGGAACGCCGAGCCTTGCCGCTGGTCCTCTGTTCCAGCCGGCTGGATCAGAAAAAAAATCACATTGGGCTGGTGAAGGCGTTTGCAGAAAATGCCGATTTGCGGCGCACCGCCAATTTAGCCATCGCCATTCGCGGGCTGGATAATCCCCTGCAACAGCGCGCCCAACTGAAAAAGGCCGAAGAACGGGCCATTTTTGATGACATTGCCCGCCTGCTGGATGAGCACAATTTGTGGCCGGCGGTCACATCATTCTCGTTGAACAGCCAGGCCGAACTGGCCGCCGCCTACCGGGTAACGGCGGCGCGCGGTTCGGTCTTTTCGCTCACGGCCACCTACGAGCCGTTTGGGCTGGCTCCGCTGGAGGCGATGAGTTGCGGCCTGCCGGCAGTAGTCACCCAAAACGGCGGCCCCAGCGAAAGCCTGTTCGACGCCGCGACCGGCAAAAAATTCGGGGTGCTGGTAGACCCGGCCAACCCTGCCGACATTGCCCGCGGCCTGCTGGAAGCGCTGGAATCGCCGGAAACGTGGCAGTATTATCAACTGGCAGGCATTGAGCGGGTTATCAGCCGATATACCTGGGACCGCACCGCCGAAGGCTATCTGGCGGCCATTGAGCAGGCGGCGGCACATCTGGCAAAGGACGGCACTCTGTCTGTGCCGGATTACTTTACCCATCCCGGCCCCGCCACCGAAATCCCGCTATCGGCGCTGGCAGACTTGTATTTTCAGGCATAGCGGCTGGGTTGCAGAGTCGCAGGGAAGCATTCATCATTCGCTATTCGCCATTCGCTATTCGCCATTCGACTATTCTGCACCCTGAATTCTGAAAACAGAGGATATGATGACACACACAGCCAACATTGATGTCCTGACCATTGGCGAGGCGCTGGTTGATTTCATCTCCACAGAAGTGACAGACAGCCTGCGCGACGCCCACACCTTTCAGCGGCATTTGGGTGGTTCGCCGGCCAACATTGCCGTCAACGTATCCCGGTTGGGACGCAGCGCGGCCATCATCGCCAAAACCGGCGTTGGCGCGTTTGGGCAATTTCTCAAAAACCAATTGCAGCATCACGGGGTGAACATCAACTATCTGGTGATGGACCACCGGGTGAATACCAGCATTATTTTTGTGTCGCGCACCAGCGGCACGCCCGACCACGAGCCGTTTCGCTCCGGTGATTTCAACCTGACCCCGGATGACATTGCCGCAGAAGCCGTGGATGTCGCCAAAATTGTGCACACCTCCACCTGGCCGCTTTCTCGCGAGCCAAGCCGGAGCGCCGTGCTGCAGGCGTTTCAGCGGGCGCACCAACAGGGCAAAATCACCTCGTTTGACCCCAATTACAGCCCGGCAGTCTGGCCGGACCATCAGGAAGCGCAAAAGGTGATGCGCCGGATTTACCGGTACACCACCATCACCAAAGCCTCGCTGGATGATTCACACCGCTTTTTTGGCCCCGGCCATTCACCGGAGACGTATGTTCAGATGCTGCATGAATTGGGGCCGCAAACCGTAATTTTTACGATGGGCAAAGACGGCTCGCTGGTGTCTGACGGGGGAAAAATTCTGGGGCACCTGCCGGCGCGGCCCATCGAGGTAAAAGACGCCACCGGCGCAGGCGATGCCTTTTGGGCCGGCTTTCTGG
>RFJF01000537.1 GCA_003695455.1 Chloroflexota bacterium | reverse complement strand
GTGGAAATCTTTGCCAATCTGAAAACGGGTGAACGAGGCCGCGCCGCCGGGCAGCGGATCGCGGAGCAAGTAGATGTGGGTTTCGCCAAAGGTGTTGTTGACGTGCGCCAGAATATATTGTAATCCTCCATCGGCCCGATAGCAATAAAAAAAGCTGACCGGGTTGAAAACGTAGTTGAAAAAGCGGGCCGCCGTGACCAGTTGGATGCGGGCCACATCGACAGCATGATTCACGTGTTGATTTAGAAATTCCCGCGTCTTCTCCAAAATCGAGCCGGGGCCGGGGGCAAAGTAGTCCGCGTCTCGCAGCGAGACGGGCCGCAAGCGGTTGTAGCCAAACCACGGCGAAAGCCGCTCCAGCACGGGCAGTTCGGCCAAATCAAAGGCGTAGGTGTACACGGGGTAGCTGAATTTGTGCGCCGTGGGCCAACTGCGGGCGTGACTCACCGCGCCGGTGTAAATTTTGCTGTTCACAGTTGCAGCCCGAATTCACGGCCCACCTGCACCGCCGAGCGCACCGCGTCTTCGTGGAAGCCGTAGCCAAAGTAGCTGCCGCAAAAGTAGGTGTTGCGTTGGCCGTTGAGCCGGGGCAAATCGGCCTGCGTGGCCAGCGATTCAAACGAAAAGTGCGGGTGCTTGTACACAAACTCGCGGATGATTTGTCGTTCGGCGATGGGGCCGGGGTCGTTGAGGCTGACAAAATAGTTGTGCCGGGTTTGCAGCCCCTGCAAGCGATTCATGTGGTAGGCCACCGACACCGGGCGCTCGATGGTTTTGACGGCCGCCTGTGCACCGGCGGCGCGGATGTAATTCCACGAGGCCCACATGCGGCGGTTGGGCGACATCACTTCGGCGTCGCTGTGCAGAATGGTGCTGTTTTTGTGGTAGCGCCACGGGCCAAGCAGCCGCTGTTCCTCCGGCGATGGGTCGGCCAGCATGCGCAGGGCCTGGTCGGCGTGCGCGGCAATCACTACCTTGTCAAACATCTGCGGCGGCCGGTTTTTGATGACTACCTGCACGCCGTCCGCCATTCGCCGCACAGATTCCACCGGCGAGCGGGTCAGCACCGTGCCGGGGAAAATTTCCAGAAAGCGGCGCACGTAGGTTTGGCTGCCGCCGCGCACGGTGTACCACTGCGGCCGCCCGTTGAGTCCCAGCAGGCCGTGGTTGTCGTAAAAGCGCAGAAACGGCTCCACCGGAAAATCCAGAATTTCGGCGGCGGGCGTAGACCAGATGGCCGCCGCGCAGGGCGCCAGATGATTTTCGATGTAGGCGCTGGAGTAGTTGTTTTCGGCCAGGTATTCGCCCAGCGTGTGGCCGTTCAGCCGCCCGCCGCGCAGGTCGGCGGTGGCATCCCTGTTGAAGCGCAGAATATCGCGCACCATCCCCAAAAACGAAGGGTTGACCAGATTCCGGCGCTGGGCAAACAACCCGTTGGGAAAATCGCTGGAGTAGGCCAGCCCGGTCTGCCGGCAGTAGAAACTAAACGACATCTCGCTTTTGCGGATTTCCACCTGCAACTGGCGCAAAAATTCGTTGAAATTGGGGTAGTTGCGATCGTTCAGCACAATGAAGCCGGTATCCACCGGCGTGCCGGCGTCCGGCCCGTCCGGGATGTGCAGGGTGTTGGTGTGACCGCCCACGTAATCGTTGGCTTCAATCAGGGTGACATCAAATTGGCGTGATAGAATGTAGGCCGAAACGATTCCGGCCACGCCGCCGCCGATGACGGCAATTCGGTTTTTGGGTTGCATACTAAACTCACTTTGTTATTTGGATTACATTTGAAGTAAAAAAATAATAGCTGTTGTGAATACAGAATTCAGGAGTCGGGAGTCAGGAATTACGGGGTGGGTCTCAGGCGTGTCACCCTGAGTGCAGCGAAGGGTCTCCCGACCGGAAAAATGTTAGTTTTCATAGAATTTGCGCAGTTGCACAAAAACAAATCACGAATGCCACCAATGGACGAATATCGCGAATAAAACATCAAAAAATTCGTTTACTCGTGTTATTCGTGATTAAAATGTTCAAGTTTGATTTTGAATTGCATAACTTTTATTTCACTTTCGTTGCCGTGCCGCAGGCCAGTTGGTCTGTTGTAAAAATGTACCCTGTTCGGCCTCGATTTTGGTCATTGGTCATTGGAAATTGGTAATTGTTTATCGGTCGCTGACCAGCGCTTTTGCCAACACCGCCAGCCCGGCCATCGCCACCGCCCAGATGACGCCCATCGCCAGCACGGTGAACCAGAAGCCGTAATTAAAACCGATGCCGTCCAGCCGTTCGCCGGCCACGTAACTGAGCGGCCCAAACACGGCGCCCAGCGCCGCCGCCAGCCACACCCGCCCCTGCAGCCAGCGCAGCGAGGTGGTGAGCGCGGTGGCAAACAGTACCCACATGGCCGTAATCCAGAGCGGAGCCAGCCACGGCCACGGCGCATCGCTGGCGTAATTCAGCAGGCCGCCCGCTTTTTGGGCGCTATCCACGGCGGTGCCCAGCAGCGCCACCAGCAGCAGAAACACAATTTCGCGGCGGCGGTTCTGCGTCCACAGCAGGTGAATGACCAGATGTCCGGCCACCACCAGCAGCCCCACCCACGGGTAGCCCCGGGCCGCGCCCAGTGCGCAGGCCAGCCAGCCGATTTGCAGCCCCACGTAATTGACCACTCCCCGCAGGGATGCCCGTTTATCCACCGGAGTTTGCTGCCTGCCGGCGATGCCCCATCCAGAAGCGACTCCAATCGCCGTGGCTGCGTTGCAGGGCCAGCAGCGCGTACAGGCTGGCGGTGAAAAAGCCCAGCACCAGCAGCAGCACAATCCAGAGTGCCGCCCGCAGCGGCGATTTTTCGCGGAAAATTATCCAGCCGGCAAACAGGGCAAACCCCGTGTACAAATCCACCAGCGAGACCACGCCCCACGGCATCGCGGTCAGCACCCGGCCTTCGGCAAAAAAGTCTCCGGCGGCAAAGGCGTACAGCAGCACGGCGGTCATTGCCGCCACGCCCAGCCCGGCCAGAATTTTGGCGGCGGTCATCGGCGGGCCTCCGGTCGCTGTTTGGGGAACCACGGCACAAAGGCGTTGGTTGTTTCCACGTACTCGCGGTAGCCGGGTTTGCCGGTTTTCAGTGATTTTTCCAGCAACGCCACCCCGGATACTTTGACCAGCAGCACGTTCATCAAAACGGGGCTGAAAATTGTCCACCAGCCGCCGGCGGCCAGCGC
>RFJF01000536.1 GCA_003695455.1 Chloroflexota bacterium | reverse complement strand
GTATCGGGATTTTGCCGCCGGGGATGCGGAAAATTTGGATTTTGCGGACTCGCTGGCAGTGCTGGATGTCATTTTTGCTGGGTTGCGGCTAGTTCGGTAATGGCCCGGCTGATATTTTGCCCCACTACGGCGTGCCCGGCGGGGGTTAGATGCAGGTCGTAGCGGTAGTAGAGCAGAGAATCCGGGCCGCCGGCGCGGGCCGCAGTTTGCAGCGCCGGGGTGTGGTCAACAAACACAAAGCCGTATTTTGCGGCTTCTTTTTGCAGAAAAGCGCGTTGCTCTCGGCTGAACCACGGCATCAGGTTAGTCAGGTTGGGGTCTTCAAACAGAACGTTATCGGCGTAGGCGGTGTGGGCAGAAGGCGTGTAGGTGATGATGGGGGTAAAGTGGTGTTGCTCTGCCAGCTTTGCAAATTCCTTGAACGCCTGGTCAATGCTCCAGAAAATGCCGGGGTCCAACTCTTCGTTGTACAGGCGTTGGGCATACTGTACTTCGTCAAGGTCTGTGTTTTCCGGGTTAAAGGGAATGGGCGGCTGGTCATTAAAAACCAGACTGTACTGAAAATTGATGTCGTTGCGCGCGGAATGTTTTTTCTCCGGTGACCGGCGGTCTGTTTGGTCGTTGGCGCTGCTTTTTTGCAGGGTTGTTATCCAGGCGGCGGCCAGATTGGCGCTGTAACTGTGTTCAAATAGTGTATTTTTGACAGTTTGAAGCGGCGTGACGGCGGGCGGTAAAACAGGTGTCTGGTGGGCGGGGTCAGTTTGATAGTAGTAGTTGTTGGCGGCGTCGCGTAAATCGTTGCCTTCATATACGTTGAGTACAACAAATTTTGGCGATTTTTGCAGGCCAAAATGCTTGAAAATCTGCAAATATTCGTGGATGCCGATGGCAATTTTTCCCAAATTATACACCGAGTAGGGTGTGTGTTGGCCCAGGTACGCAGACCAGGTTTGTTCGGGTTGGACGGCGTGGCAAAAAGTAAAAGAATCGCCCAGGGTGATAATGTCGATGGCCGGGCGCCGGTAGCTGTTTTCCGGCGGGTTGCAAAAGCCCTGCTCATCAAGTACCACGCTGTTGGTGGTGTGGGTGTCTTTAATACGGGTGTTGATACGGCTGTAGGGTTTAAAAATGCGCAGTTCGGGGCCGTTGTCATCGCGTGGCAGCGTTACGGTGTCCCATTTGGTGGGCAGGCCCAACCGGCGGGCAATTTGAGCGCGCGGTGTTTGCTCAAAATTTACCAGTAATTCCAGCGGAATGACCATTGGAAACAGGCGCAGACCCACTTCAATCAGGGCCAGCGTGAGCAACACGCTGAACAGTAGTTTGATGCCGGTTCTGATTGTTTGATGCACGTATCAAGGTCATTTGAAGATATATTACGCGGTTGGCACAGCTTTGCAAACGGACACAAGGCCCAGTGCTCCGGGGCAACTGTGTAAATTCTGTTGAATTAAAAAAGGCAAGCGCAGCAGCTTGCCCCCAACCGGAATAAATACATTGCTCAAGGCGACGGCAACCGGATAGCTTGTGCCAGGCAACCCTGCGGCACCCAGAAGTGACCACTTAAGGCTGCTTCCTTCCGGACCTGACCTGGTTCGTAGGCTCCTGCCGCGCAGGACCCAACACGCACTACCCGGTAGCCGTCACCTTGAGTCAGGGGGCAAATTCATAAGCCCGAATTGGCCCGGAACCTGCGCCCTGAATTCTGAAAGAGGCGGAGAGGGAGGGATTTGAACCCTCGAGGCTGTTACACCTACACGATTTCCAATCGTGCGCACTCGGCCGGACTATGCGACCTCTCCATATTTTAATTACGAATGACGAATTCGTAATTGATAATTGGTCATTGCCAGGCGGGGAGGGTGGGATTCGAACCCACGGTGGACAGAAGCCCACAACGGTTTTCGAGACCGCCCCAATCGTCCACTCTGGCACCTCCCCGGGACGGTGCATTGATTGCACAACGGGGAGGGATTATAGCACGGCGGGCGGAATCGGGCAAAAATATGCGGTGTGCGGGCAGTGGTTTTGCCTGTTGGCGCGGCTATCGTTTTTCAAGTCTGGCAAAGCTGACCGCCAATTTTTTGATGCCTTGCCCGGCAAACGCCACCTGCACGTACTCGTCGCCGCCGGTCATTTCTACCGAAATAACCCGGCCTTCGCCAAATTTTTGGTGAAATACCTGATCGCCGGTTTTAAACTGCGTGTTGGTGGCGGCAGGTTTTTGTGTACTGCTACGGCTGCGGGTCGATTCCCAACGGGTGTTGGCCGGTCGCGCCGCGCGCGGCGGCGAAAACGGGCTGCTGTCTACCGAGACGCGCCCGCCGCCGCTCCGCCGTTTTTTGCCGGCATCCTCCAGTAACTCCGAGGGGATTTCGCGTAGAAATCGGGAGGGGAACGTCGGTTCGTCGTAACCGTAGGTGGCGCGGCGGAAGGCGCGGGTCAGGTAGAGCCGGTCTTTGGCGCGGGTGATGCCCACGTACGCCAGCCGGCGCTCCTCTTCCATTTGTTCGGCGTCGGTCATGCTGCGGCTGTGGGGAAAAATGTTTTCTTCCATGCCCACCATGAACACCACCGGAAATTCAAGCCCTTTGGCCGTGTGCAGGGTGAGCAGGGCCGGCGCGTTGCTGCCCGCCGAGGCCAGCAGCGCGTCCACATCGCTGACCAGGGCCACGCTTTCCAGAAATTGGGGCAGGGCATCGCGGGCTTCCAGCCCGCCAAAATCTTCCACCACCCGCCGGAGTTCCTGCAAGTTTTCCCAGCGTTCTTCGCCTTCGGGGGTGTTATCGTTGATGAATTTTTTGTAGCCGCTGCGGGCCAGCGTCAAATCGTACAGTTCCGGCAGGGTCAACTTTTGTTTGCTGCTGATGAGCATGCCCATAATTTGCCCAAATTGCACCAGCGCGTTGCGGGCACGGGCTTTGAACGGCGCCGGAACCGCCGATGTTGCGCGGCCGGCGGCGGGGTCATCCTGTTCTACCTGCTCATCGGCCACCAGTTGCTGGATGGCCTGCCACGGGGTGCTGGCCGTTTCAAAGGCCCAGCGCTGCAAGTCGGCTATTGTCTTTTTGCCGATGGCCCGCGGCGGCACGTTGATGATGCGCTCAAGGCTGACGCTGTCTTCCGGGTTGTGGATGAGGCGCAGGTAGGCCAGCGCGTCTTTAATTTCCTTGCGGTCGTAAAAACGGGTGCCGCGCACCAGAATGTAGGGCATATTGCGGCTGATGAACGCCTCTTCAAACAGACGGCTTTGGGCGTTGGTGCGGTACATAATAGCAAAATCACCCAATTTGAAATCGCCGCGGCTGACCAGCGTCTGGATTTCATTGAGCACGTAGTTGGCCTCTTCCAGCCCGTTGTAGGCCTCAACCACCCGGATTTTTTCGCCCGTACCGCGCTCGGTGAAGAGATCGTTGTCCAGCCGGTTGGGGTTGTTGCGGATGAGCTGTTTTGCAGCCCGGAGGATGGTATCGGTGGAGCGGTAGTTTTGTGACAGGGCCACCAATTTGAGGTCCGGAAAATCCTCGCGGAAGCGCAGCACGTTGCGATAGTCTGCCCCCCGCCACGAGTAAACACCCTGATCCATATCACCCACCACAAAAATGTTGCGGTAGCCGCCGGCCAGCATTTTGCTCAGTTCGTACTGCACCATGTTGGTGTCCTGAAATTCATCCACCATCACGTGCTCATACTGCTGCTGGTATTTTTTAAGGATTTCCGGGTTGCGCCGGAAGAGCCGGTGCGTGACCAGCAGCAGATCGTCAAAATCCAGCGCGTTGTTTTCAACCAGAATTTGCTGGTAACGTTCGTAG
>RFJF01000535.1 GCA_003695455.1 Chloroflexota bacterium | reverse complement strand
TTCTACCGCAGCAACCGCGAGCGCCGTTTTCCGCAGGGCATGGGGCTGGGGCTGACCATTGCCCATGATTTGGTTTTGGCCCACGGCGGGCAGTTGCAGGTAGCCAGCACCGGCCAGGGCAGCCGGTTCACCATTCGGCTGCCGCGCCCCCAAACCAACCCCCGCTAATTCCCCCAACTTTAAACTCCCCATAAGGTTGTCACTAGCGCCGCTTAAAGACCGGGCGGCGCGCCGCATGGTATGCTGGCAGTGCAATAACCAATTATCAACGACCAATGACCAATGACCAATAACCAATGATCAAAGGAGCCAGGTCGTCACCGGGGCGGCAACAATGAATGAAACTTACATTTTACCGGTCGGGAGACCCTTCGCTGCGCTCAGGGTGACAGGCCTGAGACTCACCTCCTAATTCCTGACTCCCGACCCCTGAATCCTATTTTCAAAGGAGCTTTTTTTTATGATTAGAAACATTGCAGGAATTTTTTTGGTAATTGCCGCCACGTTGATTTTTGTGGCGTGCAACGATGAACCCGGCAGCCAGCCGCCGGCTGAGCCGGCACAGCCCGCCGCCGAGGCTCCGGCGGCCGCAGAGCACGACTCCGACGGGAACACCGACCACCCCGGCCCGGCGGGCGATGTTGACACCGAGGCCCACAAAAACGCAGATTCCGACACCGAGTCTCACGGTGCAGAAGAGACTGCCAAAAAACCTGCTGCCGCGCCCCGGGTTGAGCCGGGTGCCGCCGCAGAAGACACTGCAAAAAGTGCCGTCGCTGCTGACACCGAACCGGCCAATGTCGAACCGGCCAAATCGGAGCCGTTCACCGCTACCACCGGGCTGGCCGATTTCTCAGCCTACCGGCTGAAATTTGCCACCGAATTTGACGGTACGCGGGTCGGGCAACCGGCCGCCGGCACGCTGAACGGCGCGTTTGAAGTAACCAAACCGCAAAATGCACAGCACTGGAAGCTGGAAATGACCGGCGACGTGTTTCAGGAATTGGCGGTACTGGGCGGCAGCATGGAGCTGTACAACATTGCCGACACCATTTACATCCAAAACCCCGGCGATAACAGCTGGATTGGGATACCCGCCATGCTGGTAGAAAGTATGCTACCCGCCGAAATGTACAATCCTGAAGATAGCATCGAACTGCCGGCCAATGCCACCCGCCAACCCGGCACAGAAATGGTGAACGGCGTAGAAAGTGTGCGCTACACCTTTGGCAAAGATGATTTATCCGGCGACACCGCCAACCTGGAATCGGTTGAGGGGACGGTGTGGGTAGCCGCCGGCAGCGGCACGGTTGTCCGGTATCAGGCCAAAATGACCGGCACTTTCACCGACCTGACCGCAGGGGGAATCAAACTGTTGGATGAGGGAACCATCACCATGCGCTACGATGTGACCGACACCAACGGCGATTTCAGCATCCGGCCGCCAGAGGGCGCAACCGCCGTAGATTTGACCAAACTGCTTTTCAACTAACCCGCAAAAAAACAGAGGCCGAACAATGTTCGGCCTCTGCGTATTTCACCCAAAAATCACGTTAATCGCCAAAGCGGTCCTGGCTGAACGAACCCCACGCAATATTTAAAATAAACGCCAGCCCCAGCACAAACGCTACACCAACCAGAATAAAAATCAAACTGCTGGTATGCCAACCAACAAGCACACTGACCCCAAACATATACAGCGTCACCAGCCCGCCAATCCCCAAAATAACCACGGTAAAAATCCCCACAAAAATGGCCGTCAGGTTGCAGTTCACCAGCCCACCTCCGCAAAAATTTTCAGTGTAATATACCCGACCGGGTAGTCGCCTACAATATCATTATTTTTAAAGAATGGCAATATTGGCCCGATTGTCCGTATTTAATCAACGCAACCGGCCAAAATTGTCTCTAACGGTAGATAGAGGTAAAATCGTCGGTATTCCAAAGGAAGCCCGACACAATGCCAAACAACCAACCAGAGACCAATACCCCACGAACCACCGTCCGGCTGGCCCTGCCCAGCAAAGGCCGCATGGAGGATGAAACCCTTCAGCTTTTGCGCGATTGCGGCCTGACCGTCAACAAAGTCAACCCCCGCCAGTACATTGCCACCATCGCCCAGATTCCCGCGCTGGAGGTGTGGTTCCAGCGCACCGCCGATGTAGTGCGCAAGGTGCGAGACGGCGACACCGATCTGGGCATTGTGGGTTTTGACAAAATTGCCGAATACCGCGGCGCCGGCAGCGACGTGGTTATCATTCACGAGGCGCTCAATTACAGCCACTGCCGCCTGTCGGTGGCGGTGCCGGAAGCGTGGGAGCAGGTCCACTCGATGGCCGACCTGACCGGCGTGGCCGCCGCCCGCCGCAGCGACCGCCCCCTGCGCGTGGTCAGCAAATATCCCCGGCAGGCTACCGCTTTTCTCACCCGGCACGGCGTTACTCCGCACCGGGTTCTGCACGCCGACGGCGCGCTGGAAGCCGCGCCGCAAATGGGCACCGCAGATTTCATCATCGATCTGGTCAGCAGCGGCACCACCCTCCGCGAAAACCGGCTCAAGGAACTGCCGGACGGCATCATGCTGCAAAGCCAGGCCATGTTCATTGGCAACCGCGCCGCGCTCACCGGCCGGCCGGAGGTGCTGGACATTGCCCGCGACCTGCTGGAGCGGTTCGAAGCCCACTTGCGGGCGCAGGGCCAGTACATGGTCATCGCCAACATCCGCGGCGATTCGCCGGAGGCGGTGGCTCAGGCTGTGTTCAGCCAACCCGATTTGGGTGGCTTGCAGGGGCCAACCATCAGCCCGGTCTACCTGCGCCAACCCACAGACACCGGCTGGTACGCCATCAACATTGTGGTTTCCAAAAAACGGCTGCACCAGACCATCACCGAAATCCGCAAAATTGGCGGCAGCGGCGTGCTGGTGCTGCCCATCACCTACATTTTTGAAGAAGAACCGGAACGCTGGAACAACTTGCAGCAGGAACTTGGATTGGCAGGCTAACCCGATGACCGGCACACTGTTTCCGCTCTACTCCGCCGATGAGGCCCGGCAGACCATTCTGCGGCGCGGCCCGATTGGACAGGTCAACGTTTCGCCC
>RFJF01000534.1 GCA_003695455.1 Chloroflexota bacterium | reverse complement strand
GGGGTGGGGGTGAGCGTTGGCGTTGGGGTAGTGGTGCTGGTAGGTGTAGGCGTAACGGTGAAGGTGGGCGTGGGGGTTGGCGGGTTGATCAGCAGCGCCGCCTGCTGAACGCCATCCTGAACGGTGCTGCCCCATTGCAGCCAGCCAAAAATTAACCCCACAATGACAATGCCGGCAAACCCAATCTGAAAAACCGGCAATTGTTTGGGTTCAAGATTTGCCCCGCAGTGGGGGCACACCAGAAATTGGGCGTTGGCTTTGCGGCTGCAAACCCGGCAGCGAATGGTTTTTGAGGTTGTATGTTGGTTGTGCCCGCACTGAGCGCATATTTGCTGGCCCGGGAGCATCGGCTCCCGGCAATTGGGACACGGCTGTTCGGTTTCCGCTGTCATCAGAAAAGATCGGCCCAGTCAATGGTTGGGATTGGGTTACTCACATCGTAGTAAGAAATAACCAGCATCAGGGTTAACAGCAACGCCAGCCCAATAAAATGGATGGCGCCCTCTTTTTCCGGGGCAATGCGTTTGCCGCGCAGCGCCTCAACAATGATGAACAGAATCCGTCCCCCGTCTAGCGCGGGCAACGGCAGCAGGTTGGTTACGGCCAGCGCGGTGCTCAGAATTGCGGTCAGCCACAAAATGGGGAACCACCAATCCATGGTCACCGCCGCGTTCACCGCCGAATCGGTTTGCTGGTAAATGCCCACCGGCCCGGTGGGCCGCGCCGCTTCTGCCGGAATAATGTCTCGCATAATGGCTACCGGCAGGTAGAAAACAAGCCCCACATACTCTGCGGTTTGGGCAACGCCCCGGTAGGCGGCTGTGGTAATTGGGTAGTAAACGCGCTCGCTCTCCGTGCCATCGTATGCAATTTGCACGCCCATCGAACCTTCACCTTCCGGCGGGTTTTCACGCGGCACCAGCGAAGCGTCAATAGCGCCTTCGTGCCCATCCCGCTGAAGGTGCAGGGTAATTTGCTGACCTTTGTTGTTGTTTACGTAGTAAATCAGGTCACCTACGTTGTTAAATTCAACATTATCCGCGCCCAGTACCACATCATCAGTTTGGATGCCGGCTTTTTCTGCCGGAGAATTGGGCGCTACGCCGGTGACGATGGTTTGGGCAATAGCCGTTTCTTCGCCGGCAATGTTGGTGCTGGTTACCGGTTCCGGCACGCCGGACATTGAGGTGAGGGTAAAAAAGACCACCGCCAGCGCCAGATTCATCAGCGAGCCGGCAGCCAGCACAGCCAGCCGTACCCGCTTGCTTTTGCTGGCAAAACTGCCGGGCGCGGTGGGGTCTTCTTCGCCCACCATGCGCACGTATCCGCCCAGCGGAATCATGTTGATGGAATATTCGGTGGGGCGGATGACCGAATCAACGGTGAAGGTATTCTGCGCCGAAACCGGCCTTTTTTCTTTATCGCTGTTCAGCCCAATGCCGAATATGTGAAAGAAGCGGGCCTCGCTGCCGCCGTGTTCGGCGGTGTCATCACCGTCAGCCGGCTCAACCAGCTCCAGGTAGTTCACCACTGCGCGGCCTTTGGCGTCGGTGGCGGTTTCGGCGTAAATCTTTGCGCCGGGTTGGATGGCTCGCGGCACGGAAACTTTGCGGCCAATCACGTATTCCTGCCCGTCGAGCGTGATTTTGCCCTCATCCTGCCACAATTTTACGGCCCGCGGCGGAAAGCCAATGGCAAATTCTTCTACGGTGATGCCGGACCGTTTAGCCACAATAAAGTGGCCCAGTTCGTGAACAAATATGAGAATGCTTAAAATTAAAATAAAGGCGATGATAGTCAACGGTCAATTCCTTTCACCGGTACACAATTCGGTGGACAAACATTATACCCCAGCCCCGTGCCAAATCCCAAAATTTTTACCCATGAACGATAATTGGCAAATTCAGAATATTATGGGGCATAAAAATTAAATCCACCTGAATTTACGGGTGCAGAAATTCATCTCCCGGGGCCAGCAGGTGAGCCGGCCCGCCGGGCGCACTTTTTAAGACATCCCGCACACCGGCAATCTTACGCGCTTTGGCCTCAACGTCTGCCGCTTGCTCTGCCGGACAAATGAGATGCACGTTTGGCCCGGCGTCAATGGTAAAGTAAACCTCCAGCCCCTCTGCCCGCCACCGAGCCGTGGCCTGAATCAGAGCCATTGTGGCCGGCAGCCAGTAAAACAGCGGCGGCCGGCTGCTCATCATTACTCCGTGCATAATAACTGCGTCCTCTTCAATGACCGGCCCCATTGCCGAAATATCGCGGGCCAGCAGCGCTTCTTTGCAGCGGCGCAGCCGTTCTGCTGCACCCGCCACCCGCGCTGTCTGCAACGAGCTGGTATCGGCCAGCGGATGCCCGCCGCTGGAGCCGACGGCTTTGTGTTCCCGGCTGACCACTGCCACCAGGTCGGCCAGCGCCCAGTGTTCCGGCGGGGCGATGCTGAACGCCACCGAGCCGTCGTCGTCACCGGGCTGCCATTCACAGAAGCCGGAGGGCACAGAACGGCTGGCCGAACCGGAGCCGCGCCGCGCCAGCCGCGAAAGCCGGGCCTCAACGGGCGGCAGACCGGCGGCTGCCGCGCCCGCCACAGCCAGCGCCGCAAACGCCGCCGCCGACGAGGCGATGCCGGAGCCAACCGGAAAGTTGCTCCGCGAAACAACGCGGGCCGGGGCTGCCACGCCCGCTTCGGCCCGAATCAAATTCAACACCGCCGATACCCGTTCCAGTCCGGGGCCGGTTGCAGGCACACCGTTGATTTCCAGTGTGTCGGCGGGCAGGGCCGGGTCAAATTCCACGCGGGTAACCGTGTGCAGGCCGGCCATATTCATTGATAGCGATGGGTTGGCGGGCAATCGCAATTGGTGATTGGTGTTGCCCCAGTATTTGATAAAGGCAATGTTGGGGTGGGCCAGCGCGGTAGCGCATTGCTGTTGGGCAGCTTTGGCCCACAAATCTGGTTGTGCAAGTTGGGTCATTTTTTCCCTCTGAAAATGGGCGAATCTGCGAATAGCGAATAATCTCTCCCCTCATCCCACCTCCCCTGCAAATACGGTGGACGGTAGGCGAGGCATCCCAATACCCGCTGGCTTGCCCGGCATGGGGCTCCCTACTCCCTACTCCCTACTCCTGTC
>RFJF01000043.1 GCA_003695455.1 Chloroflexota bacterium | reverse complement strand
ACCAGCGACACTTCGACCTCAGACCAGTCGTTGCCTCGATTCTACCACATCCTGCACCCATTTTCATTCTCGTTGTCGTCCCAAAGGGACTGTCCGACTTCTCTGAAAATAATTTGTCGGGTGAGCATGTACCAGTTGGTCACCGTTTCAAAGCGGTCACCGGGTTTGATTAGCGGCGCAATTTGCACATCAAACACATCCTTGCTAACCCCGTATGTGTACACCGGATGAAACAGCACCAGCGAGGGTACTTCTTCGGCAAAAATGCGTTGAAATTCAAAATAGGCGTCGCTGCGCTGGCCCCGGTCCGTGAGCGTGCGGGCTGTTTCAAGCAATTTAGAGGCCTCGGTGTTGTCCCAGCCGGCGTAATTCTGGCCGTTTTCAATCTGGGTCTGGTGCCAAAACGGATAGGGGTCGGGGTCGCCGGCCAACAGAACCTCGGCCAGCGCGGCCTGAAAATTGTGGCTGCTCAACCGTTGGCCCATCCCGGCGCCCACCACGTCAACCGTGGCCGATATTCCCAACTGCTGCCACTGGCGAGCCACGGCCAGGGCCACGTCTATTTTGGCAGGCTCCTCGCTGCTGAGCAGGCTGAATGCCAACGGCACGCCGTCTTTGTCGCGCACCCCGTCGGCGTCTGAGTCTGTCCAGCCGGCTTCGTTCAGTAATTGCGCAGCCAGTGCGGGGTCAAAGGCGGGGGTTTCCTGTTCCGGGTTAAAGGCCCAACTCCACGGCAAAATTGGGCCAACTGCGGGTAATCCCTGCCCGTTCAGCGTTTCTTCGATGAGTTTTTGGCGGTCAATGGCGTGCAGTAACGCGCGGCGCACCGCTGCTTCCTGAAAAAAGGGCGAATTTTCGGCATCCTGCAAATTCAGATAAATAATGTTGTAGCCCGAAAGCCGCCCGGTGAACAGGTTGAGCGAGTCAATTTCACGCACCTCCGGGATGGCTTGCGGCGGAATCTGGCCGATGCCCTGCACCTCGCCATTTTTGTAGGCTGCCAGCATGGCCGGGAAATCGGCGTAAAACCGAAACTCCAGCCCGCCCAGCTTTGGTTTTGGCCCGGCATACAGCGGGTTGGGTGACAGGCGGGCAAATGCGGCATTCACCTCATCCAGTTTAAAGGGGCCGGTACCCACAGGCTGCAAATTGAAGGGGTGATTCAGTAGATCGCGGGCCGGCATTTGGGCCAGAATGTGTTTTGGCAACATGCCAATATTGGTGAATTGCATAAAACCGGGCAGGGCTTCGGGCAAGACAAACTGCACCGTGTACGCATCGAGCTTTTCTGCGGTAACACTGCGCCACAAACTACCCAAATGGGGCGCGCCCGGAAACTCCGGGTCTTGCATTAACCCGATGGTGAACAGGACGTCATCGGCAGAAAAGGGTTCGCCGTCCTGCCATTTGATATCTTTTCTCAGCTTGAAGGTGTAGGTCAGCCCGTCATCGCTGATTTGCCAGCTTTTGGCCAGGTCCGGCTGCGGGTTGCCGTCGCCGTCAATGCGGGTCAGACCGTTGAAAATCAATGTGGTTAAATCCTGGTCAACCTGATTAAACTGGGCCAGCAGTGGGTTGATAAACCGGGGTTCGCCGGCAATTGCTTCGGTGTACACGCCGCCCACATCGGGGATGGTTACCGTTTGGCGAGACAGTGACAGAAAGCCCAGAAACGCCATTGTCATTGCAATGCCGGTGAGGGTTAAAATGGCTTGCCACCGAATGTAACGGCCCAAAGTGGTGTGTCCTTGTGTTTAGTCAACAAAATGCACAACGGCGCCGGACCGTTGTGCATTGATTTAAACTGTATGTGGGAGAAACATAGTTTCTCTGTTGGGGGGCAGTAGCAGTAATTGAACCGGAGATGCCGTTAGAAACCAATGAAGCTCACGGACACAAGCGCCACAATAAAAAAGATAATTGACAACGCAATGGTGGCCTGGTGCATGGTTTGTTCCAGCCCGCGCCGGGTGCGGTACACGCCACCGTCGCCGCCAAAAATGCCGCCCAGCCCGCCGCCTTTGGCCTGCAGTAGCACCAGCGTAATCAGGGTGATAGAAAGAATGATTTGAATAATTTGCATGGCAATGGTCATAATTACGCTCCGTT
>RFJF01000533.1 GCA_003695455.1 Chloroflexota bacterium | reverse complement strand
GCTGCGAATGAAATTACTTAAATAAGAGACCCCAAACTAAAAAAGTAGAGATATTTACGAAGATCCTGATGGAGGAAATTAAAAGATGATGCACAAACAAAAACTCTGGACCCTTACCATTTTGTTGGCCTTACTGGCCTTGACAGCAGCGGCATGTAGTAACGCGCAGCCCGCCCAAAATACTACAGCCCAGGACACGGTTCAAACCGAAGCCAAAACCGAGACCCAAACCGAGACCCAAACCGAGGCCAAAACCGCCGATGCGGCTCAACCCGAAAGTGAAGAAGCCGATGCGGCTCAGGCCGAAAGTGATAAAGCCGATGCCGCCGCCGCCGAACCCGGCGACGCGGAAGAACCTGTAGTTCTGACCGTTGTAACCCACGAAACCGAGGTGCTGGACGCCGCCTTTTGGCATGAGGTTATTGACGCCGTGCTGGCCGATATGGACGCCAACATCAAGGTAGAATGGTCTTCCACCGCCGACCGCGATAACTACGCCCGCCAGTTGGCCGCTACCGACCAGTTCCCCGATATTCCTTTTGCCGTAACCGTTGCCGACTTTGCCGAAGCAGGGTTGCTTACGCCGTTTGACCAGGAATATCTTGACGAAAATTTCATCCTGCCCAACGCTTCCAAAATTAACGGCAAAGCCTGGGCGCCGCCCGTGGGCGCCCAGTTAATTCCGCTGGTATTCTACAACAAAGCCATCTTTGAAAAGGTGGGCGTTGAAGTGCCCACCACCTGGGATGAGTTTATGGCCGTGTCGCAGGCGTTGCTGGACGCCGGTTACGTTCCACAGCAAATGTGCGCCGCCGAGCCGTGGTGCGCCAGCTTCCCCGGTGTGGGGCTGGTTTCGCAGAATGTGTTTGGCGATGACCCCGAATGGATGCTCAAACGCAAAGCCGGCGAAGTACACTTTAGCGACCCCGAATTTGTGGCCGCCATGCAAAAACTGGCCGATATGGTTGAAGCCGGTTACATTGACGGCCCCGCCGCTTTGGGCACCGATTTTGCCACGGCCAACCAGGCTTTTTATGATGGCGAGGTTCCCATGTACATGCAGGGCAGTTGGTTTATTGCCTACCCGCCCGAAGATATGGGCTTTGAAATGGGCGCCTTTGTACTGCCCCGCGACGACGGCAAAATTATCCCCTCTATCTACGTGGGCGGCGGCACCCGTGTTAGCGCCGTGTCCGAGCATCCCAAAGAGCTGATGATGTTTGCCAAGGAATTTGAGAAAAATATGACGGCCATGCACATGTTCGTCCAGAGCGACGCGATGTTCCCCATGCTCAAAAACAAAACTATCGAAGATTACAATGTTGACCTGCCCGATTTATTCTACGACTATTACAACAACGTTGTAGCCAACGATGACGTTGAAAAGGTGGCCGCCTTTACCTGGGCCAACAACGACCTTGACCCCATCCCGGGCTGGAAAGACGAATTCTACGCTTCCATCCAAAATATCCTGTTGGGCGCCGATGTGGAAGCAGAAATGGCTCGCCTGGACCAGGTTTGGGACGACCTTTCTGCCAAACAGGGTGAATAGGCAGATTCTGTTTTACAGGAAAATCTGTGGAGAAAGGTTTTTACCTTTCTCCACAGATCCCTGTTGTATTTTAGGAGACAGGCATGATTACACAATGGACCGCTCAAATACAGAAAAAGGAGTCCGGTAAAATTTTGCAATCACTTTGGCGGCGTAAATTAAGCCGGATAGGTATTTTTGAATTGATTGTTGGCCTGGGGGTGCTGATATACTTTTTGATGACGGTCCTGCCACTTTTTATGGCGTTTTCGTTTAGTTTTACCAATCAAAATATTCTTTACAAGACCTCAGAGTTTGTTGACATTCAAAATTATATTGACCTTATCAGCGATAAAAATTTTACGCGCTCGTTCTTTTTTACGGCCCGGATGAGCGTTTTTGTAACGCTGGCCGCCAATATAGGAGGCTTATTGGTGGCGTTAATGCTAAACCATCCGGGCCGGTATTACACCATACTGCGAACAATTTTCTTTATTCCGCAAGTGCTTAGCGCCGTGATTGTGGCCTTTATCTGGAAAATTATTCTGGTTGACCGCGGCCTTCTCAACATTGTTCTTCAGCAGATTGGGTTAACCGCCAAAAACATCCATTGGCTGGGCGACCCCGATATTGCTTTTTACTCGGTTGTTCTTGTTGTAACCTGGCAACTGATTGGATTTTGCACCGTCATCTATCTGGCGTCGTTGCAGAGTGTGCCCAAAGATTTGCTGGAAGCCGCCCAAATTGACGGGGCCAATCGCCGGCAGCAATTTCGGCATATCACCTGGCCCTTGCTGGCTCCCGGCGTCACCATCAATGTGGTGTTGCTCCTGATTATAACCTTCAAACTTTACGACCAGGTGGCGGTGTTAACCGGCGGCGGCCCCGGTTTCAGAACAGAAACATTATCTTATTACATCATCCGGGTTGCGTTCTCAAATAATCAGTTGGGATATGCCTCCACCATTGCCGTTTTTCTCTTTGTTGTTACGGCCCTCATATCGGGCGTTGTTGTAACCGGTCTCAAAAAGCGAGAGGTTGATTACTAATGAAGGCGAAAAGGTACCAAACTACATTCAGGCAAATTATGGCCGGCGCGATTACCGTAATTTTTGGGCTGCCGTTGTATCTGGCCCTGGTAAACGTGTTCAAAACCGAGGAGCAAATAACGCGCTACCCTGTAGCCCTGCCCGCCCCGTTTACGCTGGATAACCTGTACAAGGTAATAACCCGCCCCGATAATTTACTGTTTGAGGGATTAAAAACCAGCTTGATTGTGACCGTTGCCACAGTGATTATTGTGGTTTTCTTTGCCTCAACGCTGGGATATTACATTGCCCGGCACCCCAGAAGCCGCTATTTACAGGCCTTGCTGCTTATTTTTATCGCCGGGATGATGGTGCCAACGCAGGTAACCATTGTGCCGGTGGCCCGGCTGTTGAGTTGGTTTGGCTTGATGGGCACGCTCCAGGGCATGATTTTATTCCAGACCGGCGGCGGCCTGCTCTCATTTGCCGTCTTTGTCTATTCCGGCTTTGTAAAATCTATTCCGAGGGAACTGGATGAATCGGCCATGATTGACGGAGCCGGCAGGTTTACCCTGTTTTGGCGCATCATCTTTCCCCTGATGCGGCCCGCAACGGCTACCGTGGCAATTTTTCTCACACTTTGGACGTGGAATGAATTTCTAATTCCGTTGATTATTCTTGGCCCGGGTAAAGGCATCACCATTACCACCGGCATTTTTACGGCGGTTGATAATTTAAACATCAATTATGGCGGCGCGTTTGCGCTGATGTTTCTATCGGCCTTGCCCCTGCTGGCGTTTTTCTTCCTTCTGCAAAAGGAATTTATTGCCGGGCTAACCGGCGGCTCGCTCAAGGGCTAACCCGAACCATACTCAGTGGATACAAATTTCCAGCTCTGAGGAGGTGCGCCATACTATGGCGAGTGACCTCCGAACGCCGGTCACAGACCGGCTTGGAGCGAAACAAATTGGATCTACTGATACTACAAGCTTGCGGCAACACATTTCTGG
>RFJF01000532.1 GCA_003695455.1 Chloroflexota bacterium | reverse complement strand
CGGCACGTATCGGCCACCGCCGCCTCAAATTCGGCGGGCAGATGGCCGGGGTTGGCTTTTTGCCAGCGATATGCCAACCCCAGCAGGCCGTTGCGGCACACCCCGGCAAAAACTTCGTCCCAATCCATATATTCCGCAACAGGCAGCGGGCGATGGACATCGGCGGCGGCCAGATGGCACAGAAATTGCCGGGTGGATTCAGCCACGGCTACGCGCTTGTGGCGCATCGGTTCAAATTGCATTACTGTGCTCCCGTCCGTTGGTGGGGTGTGCCGCTGCCGCGACGCCATTTTTGCCGTTGGTTCCGTTGGCGTGCGGGGCGCGCGCCGAGGCCGGTTCGCCGGTTTGCGCCCGCCACGATTCGGCATACAGGCCGTCCAACGCCATCAACTCGGCGTGATTTCCGGCCTCAACCACCTGCCCGCGGTCCATCACAAAAATCAGGTCGGCGTCTTTGGCAATGGTAAAGCGGTGGGTAATGATGATGGCGGTGCGGCCCTGCGCCAGCTCGCGGAAACGGTCAAACCAGTCAATTTCGCTCCAGCTATCCATCAGGCTGGTGGGTTCATCCAGAATCATAATTTGAGCCTGCCGCAAAAAAGCGCGGGCCAGCGCCAGCCGCTGCCGTTCGCCGCCGCTGAGTTCGGTGCCGGAGCTGAAGGTTTTGGTCATCAGTGAATTGTACCCTTTGGGCAAGCGCGAGATAAACTCGTGCGCGCCGGCGCGGCGGGCGGCGGCCTCAATTTGGGTCTGGCTGGGGTTGGCGTCCAAGTCACCCAGGGCGATGTTGCCGCCGGCGGTATCAGAGTAGAGCATGGGGAACTGGAACATCACGGTGGTCATCCGGCGCAATTCTTCAACGGAAAGGTCGCGCAAATCCACGCCGTCCAGTTGAATACTGCCGGATTCGGGGTCGTAAAAGCGGCACAGCAATTTGAGCATGGTGGTTTTACCCACGCCGTTACTGCCCACCACCGCCACCACTTTGCCCGCCGGCACAGAGAAGTTGAAATTTTCAAAGACCGGGCGCTCGGTGCCGGGGTAGCGAAAGGTAACATTTTTAAATTCGATGCCGCCGCGCAACGGCGCGGGCGCGGGTGCGGGGTTGGCCGGGCTGCGAACTTCGGGCTGCAAATCCAGAAAGGCAAACAGGTTTTCCAGGAACAGAATGTTGTCGTAAATCTGCCCCAGATTGCTCAGCAGCGAGCGCAGAACGTCCTGCCCCCGGTTGAACGCCTGGTAAAACAGGGCCAGATCGCCCAGTGTGACCGCGCCGGTGAAGCCGCGCCACACCATCCACAGCAGAGCCAGCCCGGTAATCAGCATCGCCGACAGCGAAGCCAGCAGGCGGGCCACGCCCCGGTTGCGAATAATCCGCAACCCACCGTCACGCAGGTGGCGCTGGATGGTCACAAATCGCTCCTGAAAATGGGGGCCCAGATTGAACAGCCGCACCTCGGCGGCAATGGCATCCAACGTGAGGATTGAACTGTAGTAGCCCAGCCAGCGGCGGTCGGCGGTGGTCTCTTCCCACCAGCGATGGTAGGTGCGGTTGTAGCGCACCACCACGTAAAACGCGGGCAGGGTGCTGACAAACAGCACCAGCGGCAGCCACACGCCGTAGGGCAGCAACAGCAGCATCATCGAAATGAGGGTGATGCTGTTTTGGGCCAGGCTGCCGCCGCTTTCCAGCAGGGCCAGCGGGCGGCTGCTCAACTCGGATTGGGCCTGGTGCAATTTGTCGTGGTACTCCGGCATTTCGTAAAAAGCCAAATCAACGGTGGTGGATTTGTGGTGTACCAGCGACATGAGGTACTCTTCCACGTATTCGGCCTGAGCCACGCCCACCCACTCGGAGATGCTGCCCAACACCTGAGACACCACCATAATTGCGCCCATCAGCAGGGCCAGCCACAACGCCGGCTGAACGGCCTCCCACGCGCCGTCCTGCTGAATAGCCACCACCAGCGCATCCACAAAAACGCGGGTCAGGTAAACGGTTGCCGCGGGAACCAGCCCCTGAATCAGCAGCAGCACCCCCCAGGCCACGGTGTAGCCGCGCGCCGCATGCCAGACCAATCCCACCGCTCGCGGCACATATTTTAACTGGCTGCCAAAAAAGGCAACTTTTTGTCCAAACCCGGTGTTGAAAATAAACACAGTTTCCTCGTTGTTCAACCGATTAACAGGCAGCCGGCGATGCAACAACCGGCGGCGCCGCCGCAAAATCCATCACAGCGTTGACCACATCCGGCAGCGCATCCAGCGATTCCGGACGGGTGAGGGTGTAGACCGGCACGTGCCGGGCCAGCGCCGCACAAGCGCGCAACTGCCGTTCCAGCCCCAGCACTTTCAGCAATTCGCCCTCGGCCAGCGCGCCGTACCAGTGAGGCATAATTTTGACCCACGCTTCTTTGGTGCTGGCCGGTTCGATGGACAGTTCATCGCCAAATTCAAGCAGAAACACGGCTTGCAGGGGCAACGGCCGGGCGGCAAAATTCTGCCGAACACGCCGCGCCCGTTTTTCCAGGTTGGCGCGCAGTTCGGGCAAATCTTCCGCCGATTCACCCAGCACGGCCACCGATTCCGGCCACAACTTGAGCTGCGGAAAGCCGGGCCGCACCGTGGCCCCGCCGGCGGCGTATTCCACCGTCACCATGTCATCGGCAATGAGCGGGCAGCCGTAGGCGTGCATGGCCGCCACCATGGTAGATTTGCCAAATCCTTTGTGGGCCATAAACGCTACCGCCCCGGAATCGAGCGCCACCGCCCCGGCGTGGAACACATCCAGCCCGCGCTGGTGGAGCAGAACCCCCAGCACCGGCCCGGAAATAGCCAGCCGGATGGCCCGCAACTCGGCATCCAGCGCCGGGTCAATGGTTACTTGTGTGCCGTCCGGCGAAACCTGGAACGCGCCGATATCGTCCCAAAACAGAAAAACGCCCGCATCGCTGCCGCACAGGTAGCGCCACTGGCCGTTTTTGTTACCGGGCAAAACAACACGGCCAAAACGCAGGGTAACATCTGCCGGCGCAGAACCGCCTGAGACAAACTCCGGCAGCGGAATGGGGGATTGAATGCTCAGTCCGTAGGCAGTGTAAAAATAGGCGTTGGTGTTGATCATTACATTATCAATGTGCAAAATTGGCTAAAGTGATACCACAAGCCCAGCAAGTTGTTCGCTGGTGCCCGGTGTGGGGCAGCGGCGTTCACCGCCGCCCCAATTGGAAATAAGAGATACCTGGATTAGAAGATGTGGTGCGGGTTGGTGGGTTAGCTCAGGGTCCAGCCCTTGTTGGTGATCTTGTTGTGGGCGGTGCACAAGCCGCGTTCCACTTGCCGGCCGTTGGGCTTGGTCAGGCCAATTTTGACGCGGTTGGTACAGCCGTCGTCATCGTTGTCCGGAGCAACCAAATAGTCACCAGGTTTTGCCTTTTTTAGGGTAATGCTTTCAACGCTCCCAAACACAGTCAGTTCGGGTGATTCATACAGATGTTTCATAATTTACTCTCCCATCATTTTTTCGGAAGGTGCTCCTCCCAGTCAGGTTAGAAGATACGGCTTGTGGTATCAATTCAGCCAATTCACAAAATTTAAAACAACGTTTCTCTGCCGGGTCACCTCCTTCTTTTCAGGCAGTTACGCCCGATTGCTCCAGCCACATTGACAGGGTGGCCGCTTTCCACAGGTTGATTTCGTCGTCGGTGCTGCCGGTTTCCCGGTATTGGCGGTACGACAACTGGAGTGTGTTCAAATCAATGTATTCACCGAGCGCCGGGGCGGGTTTTTCCACCGCCTGCCGCACGCGCTCGCCGTCAATCTCGCGCAGACCGCGGGAGAAGGCCGGGGTGTTGAGCGTTTTGCCGCCGCGCCAGCACACTTTGTCGGCCAGAATGCCGTCCATCGCGCGGCGCATAACCACCCGCGTCCAACCGTTGTGCAGTTTTTGGGCCGGCGGCAGCGACAGGCAGAACTCAATCAGCCGCCGGTCGCCAAAGGGATGCCGGGCCTCTACGCCAAAGGCGGTGGCGCTGCGGTTGGCCCATTCGTACATAAACGGCAGGGCGTCGGCAGTGATGGCGTTGGCGTGAAACTGCCGCGCCGGCTGGAACGGCTGTTGCTCGCGCCGTTCAATTTCGGCAATTTGGGCATCCAGCGCCACCCGGCCCGAGAATTGGGGGTTGACAAAATAGTGCTCAACCGGAGTTGCGCCGTTTGCGCCGTTGCCGCCGCGAAACTTGTGCCAGACATTTAACACCGGCCGCGGGGTGATCGGCTTGACGCCGTACTGCCGCCACAGATGGCCGCGGGGCAGTTTGAACTGCCCGGCCAACCCGTTCACCCCGCGCGCAAAGGCCCCCCACTTCCCTTGCTGCGCCAGCGCTGTCAGGTAATCAAATCCGTGTGTTTGCACCAAATGGTTCAGCGAAAGCAGTTGGTGCTTGCCGGCTAACGCCCGCGCTTCGGCGGCAAATTCGCCCCAGCGGTCGGCGCGGGCCAGGTCGTTCAAATATTCAATGCCGTAACTGACGGTGGTGTCGCCGTCAAGCCCGGTCAGCATCACCCGCACCCCTGATTCGCTCACCCGGCGGTTGATGGCCCACGGAATGAAAACGGTGAACGAGGTAAAGGTTTCATCGCTAATGTGAAACACGCCTTCCGGGTCGTGCAGCGGGCCAACATCGTCCAGCGCCACAAAATGCGGCTCCAGCCCGCCCTGCTCAATGACGGCGTTAATGTATTCGCGCTCGTCGGCTTCCGGGGTTTGGTTGTACACCACCGAAAAAGTTTTGAGCGGCAGTTGGCCGCGCTCTTGCAAAATCTGGCGGGCCATGCTGGTGACGGCGGATGAATCCAGCCCGCCGCTCAACTCTGAGCCCAGCGGAAAGGCGCTGCGCATCCGGCAGCGAACCGCTTTGGTGAACACGTCACGGAAGGCGGCGGCGTACTCTGCGTCTGATTTCAGCCGCAACTCGCGGGACAAATCCGGCGACCAGTAGCGCTCGATGCGCGCGCCGCCGGCGTTGACCGTCATCCGGTGGGCAGGCGGCAGGCGCAAAACATCCTCATAAAACGTGAGCCGGATGTCCGGGATGACACTGGTCAGGAAAAAGCCGACCATTGACTCGTTCAGGCGGCGCGGAACCGCCGGGTGGCAGAACAGCGCTTTGGCCTCGGAGCCAAAAATGAACAGCCCTGACCCCAGGTAGTAGTAAAAAGGCCGGTCACCCACAATATCGCGGGCGCAAAACAACGATTGCCGGTTGGCATCCCAAATGGCAAAGGCAAAATCGCCAATCAGATGCTCCGGGCAGGCTTCGCCCCAGCGCTGGTAAGCGGCCAGAATAAGCT
>RFJF01000531.1 GCA_003695455.1 Chloroflexota bacterium | reverse complement strand
GCCCACCGAACCGCCCGCGCCGCCGCCGACCCTGCCGCCCGCCACGGCCACGCCTGCCGCTGCCGCACCCGCGCAGTTACCGGCCCGGCATGTGGTCATCATCAGCGTAGACGGCCTCATGCCCGATGCGCTGGCCGCGGCGCACACACCCAACGTTGACAAGCTGATGGAACGGGGCGCGTATTCGCCGCAGGCGCAAACCATCTCGCTGAGCATTACCCTGCCCAGCCACGCCTCAATGTTGAGCGGCATGCTGCCGGAAAAGCACGGTATTTTGTGGGGATTGCCCTACATCGGCTGGCCGGGCATGAACGGCCCCACGCTGATGAGCGTGGCCCACGATGCCGGGTTGGAAACGGCCATGGCTTTTGGCAAAGAGAAGCTCAATTATTTGGTGCTGCCCAACTCGGTGGATGAGTTGTTTGGCGAACTGGCGCACGACCTGGAAGTAAATCAGGCCGCGCTGCAAATGATTGGGGATGGCCTGCCGGGGGTGCTGTTCATCCACTACCCGGATTTGGACCGCGTGGGCCACAAATTTGGCTGGATGTCTGAACAGCAGTTGCAATCGGTAACGTATGTGGATGGCTTGATTGGCGAGGTGGTGGCTGCGCTGGAAGCCGGCGGTTACACCGGCAGCACCCTGCTGATTGTTACCGCCGACCACGGCGGTCACGGTCACGGCCACGGCGATGATTCGCCGCTGGACCGGACTATTCCCTGGCTGGCGGTGGGGCCGGGCGTGCGGCAGGGCGTTGTTCTGACCCAGCACATTGACACCTACGATACCGCGGCCACCGCCGCCTACGTGCTGGGCTTGCCCCAACCGGAAATCTGGGACGGCAAGCCGGTGCTTGAAATGCTGGCCTTGCCAGAGCCGGAACAGGTGCAGGCTCAAACTAGCCCTTGATGGCCCCCTCTACCATTGCTTCAAGAAAACTGCGCCGGGCAAACAAAAAGAGAATCACAATCGGCAGAGCAATCAAAATGCAGGCAGCGGCAATCACCTGCAAATTGATGATGTTCTGGCCCAGAAAATCATACAGGCCGAACATGGCCGGCTTCAAATCGTTTCTGGCAATGAGCAAGTAGCCGGCAATAAATTCATTCCACACATTCACAAACGTCAGCAGAAAAATCGCCATCAGGCCCGGCATGGCCAGCGGCATGGTAATGCGGAACAGCGCGCTCACCGGGCTGCAGCCGTCAATCAGGGCCGCCTCCTCCAGCTCGCGGGGGATGGAGTCAAAAAATCCTTTGGCAATCCACACGCTGAGCGGCAGAAAAAAGCCAATATACACCATAATTATAAATGCCCGGTCATCGTACACCAGAAAGGATTTGCGCAGGGTCACGCCCATCTGGTACAGCGCCAGCAGGTTGGTGAGCAGCGGCACGCCGGTAATTGCCAGAATAGCCGTCATCAGCACCCCGTGCCCCCTGAACCGGTAGCGAGAAAAGGCGTAGCCGGACATGCCCGCCAGCACCACCACAATCACCGAGGAAGTCACGGCGTACAGCAGTGTGTTGGGCAGGTAAATGCGCAGCATGTTGCCCGTCAGGGCAATGAACGGCCAGTAATCGGTGGGTTTGGGGGCAATGACGCGCTGGTAGCCTTCAACCGACCAGCGGCACGCGCCGGGGTCAAATGATTGGGTAGGGGTATCGCAGGGAAAAATGATGGGCGGGTTGCGGATGACATCCTGCTCATTTTTGAACGAAATCAGCACCGTGGTGGCAATGGGCAGCAGGGCCAGCAGGCAGATGATAATCAGCGCGGCGTTAATGATGATCTGTTCCCAGGTGCGGCGTGAAGGAGAACGAAACGTTTGCATCTCAGCGGCTCCTTTCTTCCAGGCGGGTAACGCGCAGGGTGCCCATAATCAGCAGCCAGTTGATTAGCCCAATCAGCAGGGCCAGCGCGGCGGCACGACCAAAATTGAGCTGCCGCCAGCCGATGGTGTACAGCATGTAGCTGAGTACCTCGGTGGATGTGCCCGGCCCGCCGCCGGTCAGGCTAAAGACCATGCCCACGCCGTTCATGCCGCTTAGCGTCAGGCTGAACAGGGCCACCACCATTGTTGGCAGCATGAGCGGAATCAGAATATGGCGGATAACCTGCCAACTGTTGGCTCCGTCAATGCGGCTGCTTTCGATGATTTCTGTGGGCACGGTCTGCATGGCCGCCAGCAGCAGCAGGGTGATGAACGGCAGCGCTCGCCACGTGGACGCCAGAATGAGAAAAACCATCGCCGGGGCGGGCGGAAAGGGGAAATCGCCAAACCATGAGCGGGGCGGCACCGCCGTCAGCACCGACAGCCCGTTGGGCGGAAAGAGCGCCGGGTTCTGCAAAATGCCGGAAAACAGGCCGTAATCCGGCACAACCAGCAGGCGGAAGACCAGCCCGGCAATGATATCGGCAATAATCCAGGGGATGAACAGCAGCGTCACGTACAGGCCAGAGAGCCGCAACTTTCGGTTGAGCAGCAGGGCAATGACAAAGCCCAGCACCATAGTCAGGCTGACGTAGCCCACCAGAAATACAATGGTGTGGCCCACGCTTTCGCTGAACAGCCCCATGCCAAACAGTCGTTCAAAATTTTTTGCGCCCACGTACACCCAGCCCGCCGGTTCGCGTTCCTGCACGCTGAGCCACACGGTGTACAGCGCCGGGTACACCTGCACAATGAGCAGCACAATCACGGTGGGCAAAATTAACCAGAAGGGCAGCCAATCTTTGCTCAACAAACGTTTGCCGGGCTTGCGGGGGATGGTTTTCTGCATGGATGGGTCACCTTGCGGGCTACTTGAAATGGAATATGGGCGTAGTTCACATATTCTGGAGAACAGCTTTGCAAATTAACCTGTCTTGTTTGTCCCGTACGTGGGACGTGTTGCGTGTTCCGTGTGTCCTGACACGCAATACGTAACACGCAGGCTGTAGAAAACGGTCGGAATTTGTAAAGCTGCCACAGAGTGCAAATGAACCACGCCGGAATATGTTGCTGCGCCGGGCGTTTTGCGCGAACTTTGCCGCGCCATGTGATTCACAGTAAAATACAACCGGGTTACAAAGAGGTAGCATGGACGATCAATCATCCCGTCAAATCAAATCGCTGGTGGCAAATCCCGCCGGGCAGGCCACACGCGCCGGCAGCCGGTCGGGGCGCAGTTTTGAGCAGGCCCGTCGCTGGGCATTTTTGCAGGATGCGTTGTCGCTCATTCGCTACCAGCCCACCGATTTACTGCCGTTTGAAGAGGTTCGGGAAAAATTGAATCTGGGCAGCCGGACGTATCTGGGGCGGCAGGAAATCCCGCTGGACAAAATTGTGGGCAGTGTGGGCCGCTACGAGGATTTTACCCGAACTTTTCTGCCGCGCAACCCCGGCGTTCGTTCCCGGTGGGAAAATATTGATCAGTTGGCCGAGCGCGGCGGCTGGCCGCCCATCGAACTGTACAAAGTGAGCGACACCTACTTTGTGCGGGACGGCAACCACCGGGTG